>CADCPE010000192.1 GCA_902803275.1 uncultured Erysipelotrichaceae bacterium | reverse complement strand
TTGTACTTGGCAATTCTGTCTGTTCTTGACATAGAACCAGTCTTGATCTGTCCGGCATTTGTACCGACGACCAGATCAGCGATGGTCGTATCTTCGGTTTCACCTGATCTGTGTGAAACGACAGCAGTCATGTTGTACTTCTTAGCCAGTTCGATAGCATCGAATGTTTCTGTTAAAGTACCGATCTGGTTCAGCTTGATCAATACAGAGTTGGCGCAGCCGAGTTCGATACCCTTCTTGATGTATTCAACATTTGTAACGAACAGGTCATCACCGACCAGCTGGACTTTGTCGCCTAAGCGAGCCATCAGTTTTACCCAGCCGTCCCAGTCGTTTTCAGCAAGACCGTCTTCGATAGAGATGATCGGATATTTTTCACACCAGTCAGCATACATGTCGATCATTTCGTCAGTAGTCTTGACACCCTGGCCTGATCTTGTCAGTTCATATTTGCCTGTTTCAGCATTGTAGAATTCTGAAGAAGCAGGGTCCATGCAGATACCGAAATCAACACCTGGCTTGTAGCCGGCAGCTTCGATTGCAGCAACGATGAGCTTCAATGGTTCTTCGTTGCCTTCTGTGCAGTCCGGAGCATAACCGCCTTCATCACCTACGCCTGTAGAATAGCCTTTAGCCTTAAGAACCTTCTTTAAAGCATGGAATACTTCTGCAGACCAGCGGATAGCTTCCTTGAATGAAGGAGCACCGTAAGGCATGATCATGAATTCCTGCATATCAACAGTAGAGTCAGCGTGCTTGCCGCCGTTTAAGACGTTGAGCATCGGTACTGGTAATACCTTGCCGTTAGCACCGCCGAGGTACTTGTATAAAGGCATGCCGTAGAAATCAGCTGCAGCTCTTGCGCAGGCAAGCGATACACCCAACATGGCATTGGCGCCCAGTTTTTCCTTGGTCTTTGTGCCATCGAGTTCGATCATGGTCTTGTCGATCAGAGCCTGGTCAGTTACATCGAAACCGATCAGAGCCGGAGCGATTATTTCATTGACGTTCTTGACAGCTGTCAGAACACCTTTGCCTAAGAAACGTGACTTGTCACCATCTCTGAGTTCAAGAGCTTCTCTTTCACCAGTAGAAGCGCCTGATGGTACCATTGCACGACCGAATGCACCTGATTCAGTAGCTACTTCAACTTCAACAGTTGGATTGCCACGTGAGTCGATAACTTCGCGAGCATAAACATCAATAATTGCAGACATACTTAATTTTTCCTCCTATTTCGTAGCGTCAATTATTTCTTTGAATGAATCCACTTTTAATGAAGCACCACCGATCAGAGCACCATCGATATCTTCACAAGCCATGTATTCTTTAATATTGTCAGGTTTTACAGAGCCGCCATACTGGATTCTGACAGCTTCACCTGTTGTTTCATCATATAAAGCCTTAACGGTATCTCTTACCAGTCTGCAGCAGTTCTCGGCGATCTCCTTGGTTGCTGACTTGCCGGTACCGATAGCCCAGATCGGTTCATAGGCGATGACCATCTTGGCCACTTCTTCTGCTGTAAGTCCGGCTAAGGAACCAGCCAGCTGAGTCTTGATTACATCGGCAGTCTTGCCGGCGTCATATTCAGCTCCGGTCTCACCAATGCACAGGATCGGAATGATGTTGTCGGCCAGAAGTCTCTTGGCTTTAAGAGCACAGGCCTCGTTTGTTTCGTTATAGTAGGTTCTTCTTTCTGAATGGCCGATGATGCAGTATGTGATACCGACTTCCTTGAGCATCGGTACAGATACTTCACCGGTGTAGGCGCCTGAATCCTTCTCGTTGCAGTTTTCAGCAGCGATGATCAGATTCTTTGCGTTCTTTACACAGACATCCAGATCAACGTATGGAGCGCCGACACCGTAGTCAGCACCTTCGTTACCGGTAAGAA
This sequence comes from uncultured Erysipelotrichaceae bacterium, assembly GCA_902803275.1. Lineage (GTDB taxonomy): Bacteria > Bacillota_I > Bacilli_A > Erysipelotrichales > Erysipelotrichaceae > Colivicinus. The sequence continues at coordinate 13,256 of CADCPE010000192.1, read as the reverse complement.
CTTCTTCAATACCCTTCATGAATTCAAGAGCTTCAGAAGGAGTTTTATTCATTTTCCAGTTACCAACAATAATAGGTTTTCTCATATCGTCTCCTTATTTTTCGTTAATGATATCGACACCAGGCAGGCCATTGCCCTCGAGGAATTCGAGTGATGCGCCGCCGCCTGTTGAAACGTGGCTTACTCTGTCGGCATAGCCTAACTGCTTGATCGCTGCAGCTGAGTCGCCGCCGCCGATGATCGTCGTGCCTTCAGTCTCCGCTAAAGCCTTGGCTACTTCGTTTGTGCCTTTGGCCAGGATCGGATTTTCGAAGACGCCCATCGGACCGTTCCATACGACTGTCTTGGCCTGTTTTACCTTATCCGCAAACAGAGCAGCTGTCTTAGGACCGATATCGAGACCCTGCTTGTCAGCCGGGATCTTGTCAGAATCAACTACCTGAGTTTCGATCGGAGCATCGATTGGATCAGGGAAATTGTCTGCTACGACTGTATCGACAGGGAGCAGGAGTTCCTTGTTAAGAGATTTTGCTTTTTCAAGCATCTGTCCACAGTATTCCACTTTTTCATCGTCTACCAGCGATTCGCCGACTTCCAGACCCTGAGCCTTCAGGAATGTGTAAGCCATACCGCCGCCGATGATCAGCGTATCACATTTTTCAAGCAGGTTGTCGATGACTTTAAGCTTATCTGCAACCTTGGCACCACCCAAGATACCTACAAACGGTCTTACCGGATTTTCAACGGCATCGCCCAGGAACTTCAGTTCCTTTTCTACCAGGAAACCTGCAGCACTTGGAAGGTGTGTAGGAATGCCTACTGTAGAAGCATGAGCTCTATGTACTGAACCGAAGGCATCTTCAACAAACAGATCGCCTAATGAAGCCCAATACTTGCCAAGCTCTTCATCATTTTTTGATTCGCCCTTTTCATATCTGGTATCCTGCATCAGAACTACTTCGCACTCTTTCATTGCAGCGACAGCATCTTCAAGCGCAGCACCTCTAGTAGCATCGACGAAGATGACCTTATTGTCTGGCAGATGAGCCTGCAGGCACTTTGCAACGATAGCCATATCATTCTTCTTCTTGGCTTCTGCGATCTCTTCTTCAGTTTTCTTGTAGTCGATCTTTCCTAAGTGAGACAGCAAGATCACTTTTGCGTTGTTTTCAAGCAAATACTTGATCGTCGGCAATGCAGCGACAACTCTGTTGTCATCAGTGATCACATCGCCCTTGTGTGGAACGTTGAAGTCAACTCTGACGATGACCTTCTTACCGGCCACATCTAAATCTGTAACTAGCTTTTTAGCCATAACAAAACTTTCCTCCTGAATTACAAGATAATTATATAACAAAAAGAAGGCTTATTCTTTGCCTTCTTCATGATTATTGCCACTTCTTTTCTTTTTGACTGTTTCCTCGATACCGTACTTGTGGCATTTGTTTTCGTATTCCTTTTCGGCGGCATTGAGTTCTGATAAAATTTCTTCTAAACTGCGCATATTTCAAACCTCACAGTTTCCAATTTTATCACAATTTTTCTACAATAGAGGTATGTATTTCGCCAAAGAAGAAATCAATACGATCACCATTGAAAAATCCCGTTTCATATGCTATATGAAGCGGATCGAAAGCGAAGAAGAGTATCGCGAATACCTCTCAGCGATCAGAAAGAAGCATTATGATGCGACCCACGTGTGCTCGGCAATGATCTGTGATAATATCCAGCGATCCTCCGACGACGGAGAACCGGCCGGAACTGCCGGAGCTCCGATCCTGAATGCTTTGAAAATGAATGATCTGAACCGGATGTGTGCCCTGGTCGTGCGCTATTTCGGAGGGATCAAGCTGGGAGCCGGAGGACTGATCAGAGCCTACTCAAGCGCTGTAAGCGAATGCATCAAGAAGGCTGTGATCGTCGAGGAATACAGCTACCCCCTCTATGAACTCAGGCTTTCCTATGAAACCGCCAACCGGATCGAACACTACCTGAGAAAAAACGCGATCATCGATGATATCAGCTATGATGAGGATGTCTGTTTTGTCTTCGCTCTGGATGATGAGAAAAAGCTCGAAACAATAAAAGAATACACCAAAGGGCTTGAACCTGAACTTATCGGCGAAAAAACGATCGAAAAGGTAGTAAAATAGAAGCATGGAGATAATAAAGCAGTATTCAATCTATGTCTATATCCCGCTTATAGCCGCGATCATTGCTGTGACAGTAGTCCTTCTGATGAAGGTGTTCACTTTTTCAAAGCATCTGAAACAGCTGAATCCGAAGCTTGAATCCATCGGCAGCGGAATAAACGACGCATCGGCCAAAATCGAAAGGATCTCTCAAAGCAAGGACAGCTATTCATTTGTGCTGGCAGTGCTGGCGATCTTCGGCTTTGCGAAAGACGTAAGAAAAAACCGGAAGAAGAAGTATTCAATAGCCGAATCGATCACTAGCGCAGCGATCAGAAATAAAGGCGCTTTAAAAAAGCTGAAAGTAAAATAAAAGGGACGATGAGCCTATAGATGATCATCTGATCATCAGGACTCAGGCAGTCCCTTTTTTTGATTATTTGGTCCCGTAGATCCTGTCGCCGGCATCGCCCAGACCCGGAACGATGTAGCCGATCTCATTTAGATGATCATCCAGGGCAGCCATGTAAAGATCGACATCCGGATGAGCCTTTTCAAAGGCGTTAACGCCTTCAGGAGCACCGACCAGACATACCATCTTGATGTTTTTGGCACCTCTTTTTTTGATCATGTCGACTGCGGCGATCGCACTTCCGCCTGTTGCCAGCATCGGGTCCAGAACAAGGACGATCCCTTCGGTGAGTTCCTTAGGAAACTTCGCAAAATATTCAACAGGTTCCAGAGTCTTCTCATCGCGGTACAGGCCGATGAAGCCGACCTTGGCGGTAGGCATCAGGTCCATGATGCCGTTGACCAGGCCCATGCCTGCTCTTAAGATCGGTACCAGAATGACTTCCGTATCCAGCATCTTTGTATTGCATAAACCCATCGGTGTTTTTACTGTTACATCTTTGACCGGCAGATCACGGCATACTTCATAGGCCATTAAAGAAGCGATCTCGTCAAGGTTCTCCCGGAAATCCTTGTGTCCTGTTTCCTCCATGCGCATGATTGCCAGCTTGTGTGTGATGAGTGGGTGATTTAATACTGTAACCATAAATACCTCCGTATCCTTTCCCTATTATACTCATATATGCAACTATATATAACAAAAAATAGAGAAATCTCTCTATTTTTTATTGTAGGTAAAACTGATGTCCTTATTCAGGATCCCGTAAAGCTCATCCATGGAGACGATTGTTTCGTTTGCGGCTTTCTTCAGCTCTTCTTCTCTTTGCGGATCAGAGATATAGGCGACCGTATAGGCACCGTAGTTGCTGCCGCAGCCTATGTCCATCAAAGAGTCGCCGATCATGACCGTATCATGTTCCCAGTTGTTGCGGTTGACAAGATAGAAGATCCCTTCAGGATCCGGTTTGAGATTCGTGACTTCCTTTAATCCGCAGATGTCGTCGACATATTCCCTTAATCCGAAAGTATCGAGAATTCCTTCAATTCCTTCCTTGGATCTTGTGGAAACGATGCCGATATGATAGCCCTGCTCATGAAGGGATTTCAGAAGCTCAACGGAGTGTTCTGTAGGATGGTTGGCTGTCTTTGAGACCTCGCTTTGTCTTTCACGGTAATCCTTGTAGAGCGTATCGTAATCTACGCCTGGAAAGTATTTAGGGAAAAGATCTCTTAAAGCCGGTCCGATGATCTCGTTTCTGATCTCATCGGTGAACTTCGACTCGTCGGAATACTTTCTGAACAGATGACGGTAAGCCTCAGTGATGCTTTCTCTGGTATCCACCAGAGTGCCGTCAAAATCAAAGATCAGAGTCGGTTTTTGCTTTTTGATGAATCGATCAAGGATGCCGATATAGCCGAGAAGTCCGACGATAAGAAAAGTGATCGAAGTAAGCTGAGCCATTTTGAGATTGCCCAGATAAAGTGAGTCGGTTCTCCTTGCTTCAATGAAGAAACGGATGACACCGTACCACATCATATAAGCCCAGGCGAGATCGCCACGCTTGTTCTGATATCTTCTTAAAACGAAATAGATCAAACAGAAACCCAGGATACACAGCAATGATTCATAGAAGAACAACGGTTCATAATAGTGTCCGTTTATATACATGCCTTCTTTCAGGAAAGAAAGGATCCCGTTGAAGTATTCTTCATTAACTTCTGCACCATGACATTCCTTGTTTACAAAATTGCCCCATCTTCCTACAGCCTGACCGATCAATACTTCCGGCAGGACGTTATCAGCCAGCATCAAGAATGAATAGTGCTTCTTTCGGCAATAGAAATAGGCAAACAGTGCTCCAAATACCAGACCGCCCTGAATCGCCAGTCCGCCGTCCCAGACTCTGATGATCGCCGCAGGATTGCTGAAGTAGTATTTGAAATCGTAGAATACGCAGAACCAGATTCTGGCTCCGATGATCCCTGCCCAGAGAGTATAGACGAATATGGAATCAAAGAAATCCATATCGAAGTAACGTGTCTCTTTCAGATTTTTTCTCATCACCAGATAGGCAATGAAGGCTCCTGTCAGGATAAGCATTGCATACCATCTGATGTCAAAAGTCAAAGTACCGATGGAAAAAGAAACGAATGTCTGAGGGTTTGGAAAGAAACTCATAGTGTTTTTCCTCCTTTGCGCAGCAGTTCTTCACGGTAACGGCGCTTGAAATCTTCGTTGGAATTGAAGCCCAGCGCATTGAGCAGATATGTTGAAACAGCTGCTTCGATGATTACTGAAAGCGATTTGCCTTCAGTGATAGGTATCGTCAGCATCGGGATCTGCAGACCCAGGATATCCATCGTATCATTCATGGGATTAAGTCTGTCGGTATCGATGCTTTCATCATATTTGACCAGCTTGATGACAAAATCAAGCGGGCACTTGTTCAGATAGGCGTTGGCACCAAACATCCTGGTGACATCCACGATGCCGATACCTCTGATCTCCAGCATCCTCTTCAATAGACCTGGAGCCGTACAGTTGATCGAGTTGTGGACTCTGGTGACATCGATCCTGTCGTCCGCCACCAGCATGTGTCCCCTGTTGATCAGATCCAGCGCCAGTTCGGATTTACCGATGCCGGACTTGCCGGTGATCATTATGCCACGGCCATAGATGTTCATCATGACGCCGTAGACATTGTCGGTCGGTCCCAGCTCTTCCGAAAGGAAAGAAACCAGATCAACGATCAGCTGATAGGTCTTGCCTTCATATTTGAATAAAGGAAAATCCTTTTCATAGCAAAGACCGTTGAGACTGTCCAGTTCTTCAAAATCCTCCGACATGATGATGCACGGCGTATAGGAGTCGGTGATGATCTCAAAGCGCTGGCGCTGCACATTCGGTTCAAGCTTGGACATGTATTCGTATTCCTTGTTGCCCAGAATGACGACACGCTTAAGGTCGTTTGATTCCAGGTATCCTGAAAGCTCAAGACCCGGACGGTTGATATCCGGAGCGATGACCCAGCGATTCAGGGAATTATCCGAACCGACGATCTGCTGCAGATTGAATTCTTCCTTGATCTGTCTTACATAGACCCGTTTATTTAGTTCCTCATTTGCCATAATTTATACCCAATACTTTCTTCAGATACTGACCAGTATATGAATTCTCAACTTCAGCGACCTCTTCCGGCGTACCGGCAGCTACCACTTCGCCGCCGTTATCTCCGCCGTCAGGTCCCAAATCAATTATATAGTCTGCACACTTGATCACATCAAGATTATGCTCGATGACGACGACTGAATCACCGTTATCCACGATCCTTTCGATGATCCTGATCAGTTTCAGGACATCATCCATATGCAGACCGGTCGTCGGTTCATCCAGTACGAACATCGTCTTGCCGGTAGGCTTCTTCTGCAGCTCGGAAGCCAGCTTGACTCTTTGCGCTTCGCCTCCGGATAAGGTCGTGGCCGACTGGCCCAGCTCTATATAGCCCAGTCCCACATCATACATGATCTGCAGCTTGTCCTTGATGCGCTTATGGTTCTTAAAGAAATCCAGTGCCTCCTTGACCGGCATCTTGAGCACATCATAGATGTTCTTGCCTCTGTACTTGACCTGCAGAGTCTCGGCGTTGTAGCGCTTGCCATGACACTCCTCGCATTCGACAAAGACATCCGGGATAAACAGCATCGAGATCCTCTTGACGCCGTCACCGTAGCACGCCTCGCAGCGTCCTCCCGGTACATTGAAGGAATAGCGGGACTTGCTGTAGCCGCGCTCCTTGGAATCAGGAGTCATCGCATAAAGATCCCTGATATCGTCGAAGACACCCGTATAGGTCGCCGGATTGGAACGTGGTGTCCTGCCGATCGGATCCTGGGTGATATAGACGATCTTGTCGATATTGTTTAGACCCTTGATCTCCTTTGCCTTGCCCGGTTTGATCCTGACTCTGTCAAGCGATTTCATGATCGCCTTGGTCATCGTTTCGATGATCAGCGATGATTTGCCTGAACCTGATACACCGGTCACACAGACGAATCTTCCCAAAGGTATTTCCACATCGATGTTCTTGAGGTTGTTCTCCTGGGCACCGATGATCTTCAAAAACTTGCCGTTTCCTTTTCTTCTGGTCTGCGGAACTGAGATCTTCTTTCTACCCGAAAGATACTGACCGGTAATGGATTTTTCATCTTTCAGGATCTCCTGCGGTGTTCCCGCAAAGACGACTTCGCCGCCGTCCTTGCCTGCACCGGGGCCGATATCGACGATATAGTCCGATTCCATCATCGTCTCCTCATCGTGTTCGACGACGATGACCGTATTATCGAGATCTCGCATCTTCTTCAAAGTCTCGATCAGCTTGGCATTGTCCTTCTGATGCAGACCGATCGAAGGTTCATCCAGCACATAGAGCACACCGGTCAAGGCAGAACCGATCTGGGTCGCCAGTCTGATCCGCTGTGCCTCACCTCCGGAAAGGGAACCCGCGACTCTGTTTAAAGTCAGATAATCAAGTCCGACATCCTTTAAGAATCTCAAGCGGGCACTGAGTTCATTGAGCAGCGTTCTGGATATCTCCGCCCTCATCGGGTCGAATTTCAGGTCTTTTATGAAATCATTGGCTTCGATTATCGACATCCTGGTGAACTCGTCGATATTGAGACCGCCCACCTTTACTGAAAGGACTTTTTCATTAAGCCTTGCCCCATTGCACTTCTTGCATTGCGATTCCACCATGAAAGAACCGTAGTATTCCTTGCCGAACTTGGACTGGGTCTCTTCGAATCTTCTTTCGATCAGCGTCTTGACGCCTTCGATATAGCCGGTCTTGTTGTAGGTCGTTCCGCCGCTGGAAGTGACGGTATATTTTATCTCCTCATCCGAACCGTAGAGAATGATGTCCATTTCTCTCTTTGTCATCTTTTTCAGCGGCTTGGTCTCGGAGATCTTGTAATGCTGCAGAAGCTTGGCAAAATTCTGCCATTCCAGATTGTTCGTACCGTAGATGTTCTTGTAGTACCTGATGCCTCCTTCAGCGATCGAAAGGTTCCTGTCCGGCATCAGGTAGTCGATATCGACCGACATCGTGACCCCGAGGCCCTTGCATTCATCGCAGGCACCTAAAGGCGAGTTGAAAGAGAAAAGACGCGGTTCAAGAGTCGGAACGGTAAAACCGCACTTCGGACAGGCCTGATGAGATGAAAACAGATCCTTTCTGTCGCCGTGTCTGATGACACAGGTGCCATCCGCAAGATTCGTAGCTATCTCCAGGGAATCGTTGAGCCTGCTTTCACTGCCCTCTTTTTTGACGATCCTGTCGACGACGACTTCGATATTGTGGCGCTTGTTTTTATCCAGCTCCGGTACTTCTTCGATATCATAGAGTTCATCATCGACATAGACTCTCAGAAAGCCGTCCTTTTTCAGCTTATCGAAATAGTCTTTGAAAGTGCCCTTTCTGTTGGTGACCACATTGGCCAGGATCTCCATCCTCTCGCCGTTTTCAAAGCTCATGATATTCCTGACCATTGCAGGGATCGTCATGGCTTCGATCGGTTCATTGTGGTTCGGACAGTAGGCAATGCCGCATCTGGCATATAGAAGTCTCAGGTAATCGTATATCTCGGTGATCGTAGCTACCGTTGAACGCGGATTGTTGGAAGTGGTCTTCTGGTCGATCGCGATCGCCGGTGAAAGGCCTTCGATCAGATCGACATCCGGTTTCTCAACACCGCCCAGAAACTGTCTGGCATAGCTCGACAGAGACTCCACATATCTTCTTTGTCCTTCGGCATAGATCGTGTCAAATGCCAAAGAAGTCTTTCCGGAACCGGAAAGACCTGTCATGACGATCATTTTGTTGCGCGGAAGATCCAGATCGATATCCTTGAGGTTATTGACTCTGGCACCTCTGATGATTATCTTGTCATTCATCGTTGTCTTCATCCTTTATTCTTCTTAAGACCCTGTTGAGGATTTCAAAGTTTTCCCCTTTAAACCCCCGGATCCTGTAGAAGAATCGTTTATAGAAAGCCGTCTTGTTTCTGTCGGCTTTATTTATTCTATCACTAATTATCCTTCTTCTCACATCATCAATCCTGTCTATGGCGCCGAAGAATTTGTCGTTGAGTCTCACGGAATCGCTCATGTGATTGGCTACAAAGCCTTCCATGGTCTGATTGATCATATCATCGATGCTCTTGATCCTGCTGATGAAGGAAGAAAGCACACAGATCGTCAGTGTAAGATCGGCAGAAAAGAGTGCTATAAATACCAGGGCCATTATCTGAAGAGCCAGCGGAGACATGCTGTGCAGGACTTTCAAGAGCGGCGGATTGATCACATAGATGATCACAAGTCCCGCTACACCGAAACCCAGTGAAGTCGGCAGGCTGATCCTGCCGTTGATGTTCAAAGGAGCCTTGGAATAAGCCCACCAGTAGGCATGGAACATCTTCTCCAAAGCCCAGTGTACGAAGTATTCCAGGATCGCCGAAGCAACAACGGAGATCACGAAAACACTGAGCGGAGTATAGTTTCTGTAGCCGTAGGTAAAAAGAAGCGTTCCGGCCAGAGCACCTGAACCGTAGATCGGAATGATCGGACCGTAAAGAAAGCCGCGGTTATCCCATTTGCCGGTCCACAGGACCATGGCCAGACATTCATAGATGTAGCCCATAAAGGAAGTCACAAAGAAATATACGATATAAATGTTTATCATCTGTTGAACGTCTCCTTCAATGCGCAGTATTTGTCGGCCATGCAGACGATCATTGCCTCCTTGCTGGAAGGAAATGATCTGAGAGTCAATGGCCACATATGCGACTCAATGACTTTCTGGATGTCTTTATCAACGGAAAAATATCTGATCGCATTGTCTCTGGCTTTCCCGGGATGAGTAAAGCCGTGCATCTTGAAGATATTGAGATTCAAAGGGCGACCATGCCAGTCATAGAGATAGAAATCGTGAAGAAAACTGCCCACCAGCAAGGTCTTGAGGTCGGCTTTCAGGTCAAACTTCTTGTTGATCACATAAGCCATCATCGCCACATCATAGCAGTGCCTTAAAACGCTCTTTTTTCCATGTGCGATATATTCGGCCATCTTTCTTACTTCCGGATGTTCAAGGTAGCTTTCCAGATAGGAAGCGATCTCTTCACGTTCTTCTATCGTCAACTTCATTCTTTCATTATACATGAAGGAATTGTTATAATGATTCTATGCTTGAAAATGTTTTAAAACTTGACTACAGGGATAAGGAACTGTACCTTGTCAAAACTGCACACGTATCAAAAGATTCGGTTGAAGATGTCAGAAGATGTGTCGAAGAGATAGATCCTGATGCCATCTGTATCGAACTTGATGAACAGCGCTATGAGCGTCTTTGCAATCCTGATAAATGGCGGGAGACAGACATCATTGAAGTCATCAAGAAGAAACAGGTCGGCATGCTGCTGGTAAATACGATCCTGGCTTCTTTCCAGAAGAGAATGGCCAAATCGCTGGGAAGCAACAGCGGCGGGGAGATGATGGAAGGCATCAGGCTCTCCAAGGAAAGAAATATTCCTTTAGTCCTGGCTGACCGTTCCATCAAGACGACATTCTCAAGGATCTGGAACGAGCTTGACGGCAAGGAAAAGTTCAAGATGCTGATGGCGATCATTGAATCGATCTTCTCCGATGAAGAGATCAGCGAGGAAGATCTGGCCAAGCTCAAGGAAGCAGATGCTCTGGAAGCCGCCCTTGGCGAAGTATCCGAACAGTTCCCGACGATCAAAAGAGTCCTGGTCGACGAAAGAGATCAGTATCTGTGCGAGAAGATCAGAACAGCACCAGGAAAGAAAATCGTCGCGATCATCGGTGCCGCCCACTCCCTGGGCATTGAAAAGTATCTGAATTCGCCTATTGATATCGAAGCGCTGAACAAGGTAAACAAAAAGAAAGGTCTTGGAACCTACATCAAATATGCCATACCGTTTATCGTCGTCCTGCTTATAGCCCTGACGATCTTCAGAAACAGAGATGTCGGTATCTCCCAGATCAGATCATGGATCATCTGGAACGGCGGTCTGTCTGCCCTTGGCGTCCTTTTGGCTTTAGGTCATCCGCTTTCGATCCTGACGGCGCTGATCATGGCACCTATAACATCGCTCAATCCGATGCTTGCATCAGGCTGGTTTGCCGGACTGGTCGAAGCTCATCTGCGCAAGCCTAAGGTCAAAGACTTCGAGGATCTTGCCGAAGATACTTCAGACATCAAAGGTTTCTGGAAAAACGGCATAACCAGAACGCTGCTGGTGGTGGTGTTCGCCAATCTGTTCTCTTCAATCGGCACCTTCATCTCCGGTATCGATATCGTAAAGAAATTCATTGAATCACTTTAAAACCCGCATATCAGCGGGTTTTATTTCAGTCTTTCCTTCAGTATCCTCTTGTATATCTCGCCATTCAATCTGCTTACAAGATAGACATTGGCTCTGTCGATATCATCTTCGATCAGCAGTTCACCGTAATGCGGATCATCATCCTTGAGCATCACATTGCAGCAGTATTTTCTGCAGTTTTCAATGCATTCGGGATGAAGATAAGCGATCATCGCTGCCGGATCGGCCATGTCCAGACAGTCTTGTTCAAAACGCTGTCTGTTGAGCTCCAGCAGCTGCCTGTTGCATCTGATCATGAAAGAAGAGAGTCTGCTCAAGCTGCTCAGCTCAGCGATATCGTTCTGATCAAGCATGCATTCACCAAGGCAGGCATCCCAGGAGACAAAGTAGAGATTATCGAGTTTCAGATCCAGCAGGATCTGACATGCTTCAGGATCCTGAAAGATGTTGAATTCCGCAAATTCACTCATGTTTCCTTCACCGAAACCCTGCGAAGCCATGCACAGGATGCGGCCGGCTTTCCTTAGAAGTTTAGGTCTTTTCATTGCGACCCTGCCAAGGTTGGTCAAAGGACCGATCGCTACGATATCAAGCTCTTTTTCTTCAGAGTTTTCAAGTGCTTCAATAATCCTGTCCACACCATGGCCTTCATCATGTTTGAGTGAATAATCCACCAGATCAAGATCACCCATTCCGTCCTGTCCATGGGTGTCGGCCGATCCGATGAATTCCCTTTTCAGCGGCTTTTCTTCGCCTATATAGACAGGCGGATAATATGTATCGGTGAGTTTGAGAACAGTCAAAAGATTTGCGGCAGCCTGCTTGGCCGTAACATTGCCGGTCAGGGTCGTGAACATCACTATTTCATATGCGGATTCCCTTAAGGCAATAGCGATCGCCATTGCATCATCGGAAGCGCAGTCTGTATCGATAATCAGTTTTCTTCTTTTCATAATCCAAAAAACAGCCAAATACAATCATAGCATATCTATCCTGTTTTTTATAAAGAAAAGTGGTTCCTAGGAACCGCTTTTCATCAGTTTGAACATCTTTCCTCTGAGGATCTCGTTTTCCTTATCGAGATCGGCGTCATTTTCAATATGGTAGGGTTCACCGATAAAGACCTTGTAGTCGTCGATAAACGGCCTGCCCCTGCTTTCAAGGACGATCGGCACAACAGGCACACTGGTCTTGCTGGCCATGCTTACAGTGCCATACTTGAACTCAAGCAGATCTCCCGGCTTGTTTCGGTTTCTTGTGCCTTCTGGGAAGATGGCAACTACTTCACCCTGCTTCAATGCATATTCCGAAGCCAGAACAGTGTTGTGGGAGTTTCCCTCACGGTTTACGGGAATTGTCGCCATCGTGCGGTATAAGGGACCAAGCAAGGATTCAAGAAGTTCCTTTTTTGCCAGGAATCTGACGATCCTTTTCGTCGCAATGATGACAAAAACCGGATCAGGCATATGAATGTGATTTACCGCCAGGATCACTCCGCCTTTTTCAGGAATGTTCTCTCTGCCGTAGATCTTCACTCTGTATACCAGATGGGCCAGCGGAGACAAAATAAAACGCCAGATATGATAACCCGTATTCTTTTTTCTGACGTATTTTTCAATAAATTCTTCAAAGCTTATTTCAGTATCTACCATAGAAATAATATTTTAATACAAACTCGCTGCTAATTCCCGTTTTTTGAAATCATTCAGCTATCTTTCCGATCAGATCATATTCCTTGAAATCGGTGATGATGACATCATAGAATTCGCCGATCTTGAGTTCATCTTCGCTCCTGATATAGATGACACCGTCGATCCCGTCCGGTGCAGACATGAAGGATCTGCCGATATAGCGGTCAAAGAGCGGTTCATATCTTTCGATCAGCGTCGTATAGGTCGCGCCGATGCGTGATCTGTTCTTTTTATCGACGATCTGTTTCTGCAAGAGCATCAGTTCCTCATATCTTTCCTGCTTGAGATCCTCATCGACCTGTTCATCCATTTCATAGGCCTTGGTGTCTTCCTCCGGAGAATAGGTAAAGGCACCCAGGGAATCAAATTCGATCTCCTTTACCATCCTGATGGTATTGGCGAAGGATTCTGCATTTTCATGAGGAAAACCGACGATCATCGTCGTCCTGATCACTGCATCTGGAAAATACTTTCTTATCAGTGCGATCTTCTCCTTGATCAGCTGAACGCTTCCCCTTCTGTTCATCAGTTTGAGGATCCTGTCATCGCCATACTGGACCGGAATATCAAAATACGGAAGTACCCTTTCACATTTCTTCATCTGTACAAGCAGTTCTTCTTC
>CADCPE010000191.1 GCA_902803275.1 uncultured Erysipelotrichaceae bacterium | reverse complement strand
TATATAAGCATATCTGGAACTGTCGGAGAAGGACAGGTTGTTATCGACATCCTTAGGCTTCGCGATGCTGTCGTATAAGCTGTTTTCAGTAGCCTCATTGCTGAATTCTATATTTGCAAGTTTTGTCAGGCTGTATGCAACAGCTTCTATTCTGATGTCCTCACCCGCGATGAATGCCTTGTCAGGTGTATCCTGCCCCAGTCTGGCAAAATGGAGTCCTTTGCCGTTGGAGTCCCTTGTGGTTATATCATCAATAGTGTAGATATATATATCGTGATCATCATGCTGTATCCGGTCTGTGCGCACATCTGAAGCGGAAAGGGTTCTGTCAAGCACAACACCCTTTTTCGCTTTGCTTGTTACACCGGTTATTATCAGTTTCAGTTTTGCGTCGCTGTTTTTCGAATTGTTGTCCTTCACCTTAACACAGAGAGTATCTCCGTTGATGACCTCTATCGATGGTGTTTTAAGGATCGTTGACTGAAGAGCGGCGGCGGCGGCACCTCCGTACCAGCCAAGTATCTTCCCCTCGCGGAAACGGTCTCGTCTGTCTTTCCTGTTATCCGTCTGTACTGTGCCGTCTGCTTTATATGTGTCTACATAACTGTTTAACTTTTTATACTCTCCGCTTGCATCAGTAGTGTAATCATCTTGTGAAAGACTGTAATAAAACTTCCCGGAGCCCGTTGAACAATAGAAAACATCAAGCACCATGCCTGTTTCCCACTGGTATTTGATGACGTAGCTGCTGCCGATACGCACTGTTTCGTCGATAGCCCCGAAAGGAAGCATGATGTCGAACATGTCTTCGGCTGATGCATTTCCGTCGTTTACAACTATATAGCGGGCACCGCTTTCCGCATCAAGATATCCGATCATTGCCTCCTTGCCTGCTTCATCAGCTTTTTTTGCTCTTTCAGCAACTCCAAGATACCCCTGACCCTTTGCCAATGTGAGATGATTCTGGGCAGCGATGAAGATCTCTTTCGCGATCCCGTCTCTTTCGACCTGCGCAAGCATTCTCTGATATGCAACCAGACCAATGAACGCCACAGCCATAAGGACGACTATTATGGCGACAGTGATCATCATCTCAGCCATCGTCATGCCCAGATTCGATGCCAGCTTTTTCTGATTCCTATTCTTATTTGAAATCTGTTTTCTTTTCATTATGCCTGTATATGAAATATGATGATTTAGACCGATCGTTGATCATTGATATCTAATTGTCGGTAATGACGCGTATAGAGAAAGTATCTACCTGTGCCGGAGTCTCGGCTCCGTTTTTCCGAAGAACTCTAAGATTATTGAATACTACGATCCCGTTATTGTAATCCACGCTGTCATAGGTGATATGCAGCTTCTTATCCTTATCCGATGCTTCAGGTGACACGAGTCTGATTGATTTCTGATAGATTTTTTTTAAATCATCATCGAGATCGGATTCCTTTACAATGACACCGTCAACTGCGTATCGCTGAAGCATTATGTCACTGGTATCAGGATTCGAAGAGTCATTATTCTGAATGAATATCCTCGAAGTGGATCCGGTCGCTTCGTTGAAGAAACGGATACCCTGGTCTCCGTTTTTATTATCAGATGCAATATCTTTGGCAGTACCGAGTTCATTTCTCAGGGATGCCATTCCGGTGGACAGAAGCACCTCGGCATTTGAAGCGATCACAACGTTGTCATACGCTCTTATCGCAGAAGGAATACCCGCTACCATGATTGCAGAAACCAGAAGCAGTATGATTATCGCGACCAGAGCCTCTGCAAGGGTGAACGCCTGTATGTCCGTTATTCTTTTTTTGATGTTTTCAGATAGTCTTTTCAATTGTGCGTCTTCACTTGTTCAGGATATATGCTTTGACTGTATTCCCCTGGAATGTATCGTTCGTATAGCTTTTTACCGATATGGTGAATTTTTTTGGATCGGTCGTCCCTGTTTCTGTGATAGTTATGCTGTCCGTGCTCCAGGAACCGTCCACAGTGGCAATATCCTCATTGCTTGAATAATAGTCGTCAAGAACGGCCCTGCTTCTCCTCACGATATTTGAACCGGAAAAGACCGCACCGGCAAGCATCACGATCGCAAGCGCGGATATCAGAAGAGCCACCAGTGTCTCCGCTATGGACTCGCCGGCTCTGCTGCCCAGTTTTTTCCTTATTGAATTATTTAACATTCTTTCTTTTTCCATGCTGAAATACCCATAATCATCCTGCCAAGGATTCACCGGATATCATTTTATCAAGATGCCATGAGATCTCCGAAGGATTTGTGATCGAGTAGTCGCTCGCAAGCGTTACCGGAGGATTAGCATCCCTTA
>CADCPE010000190.1 GCA_902803275.1 uncultured Erysipelotrichaceae bacterium | reverse complement strand
TATTCTGCTTAAGATAGATAGCCAATACCTGGATATCGCTCGGATTGATCCCCGAGATCCTGGAAGCCTGTCCCAGCGATGACGGTCTGACCTTGTCAAGCTTCTGCCTTGCTTCAAGAGCCAGGTTGTCGACATGGAGATAATCGATGTTTTCCGGAAGCTTGACCGCATCCATCTTCAGCATTCTTTCAGCTTCCTTCTTTTCCTTTTCGATATATCCCTCATACTTGATCTCGATCTCGACCTGATCAGCGATATTTCTGTCATAGTCGGTTCCGATATAATTGAGCAGTCTGCTTAATTTGACCCCCGGTCGCCTCAAAAGCTCATAGGCATTGTGCGAACCTTCTTCGTTGCTGAAACCAAGTTCAGAAAGATAGTCATTGATCCCGCTGTCTTTTTCGATCCTGGTCGTCTTGAGAAACTCCTTCATCTCCCTGATATCACCAAGTTTCTTCAGAAAACTGCGGTATCTTTCCTCGCTGATCAGTTTGTTCTCATATCCGTATCTTAGAAGCCGCTGATCGGCGTTGTCGTGTCTGAGCAGCAGCCTGTATTCCGCTCTGGATGTCAGAAGGCGGTATGGTTCCTTGGTACCTTTGGTGATCAGATCGTCGATCATGACACCAATATAGGCTTCATCTCTTTTCAAGATGAACGGTTCTTGACCATCAAGCTTTCTGCGGGCATTGATGCCGGCCATGATGCCAAGACCTGCGGCCTCTTCATAGCCCGATGTACCCAGTATCTGTCCCGAAATGAACAGGTTCTCGATCTGCTTGAGCTCCAGATTGGCTTTGACCTGCAAAGGATCGACAGCATCATATTCGATCGCATAGGCATATTTGACGATCTTGGCATTCTCAAGCCCGATCAGAGAATGAACCATCTGTTCCTGCACATCTCTTGGCATCGATGTTGAAAAACCCTGGATGTATGTCGTGTCGAGTGAAAGCGACTCGGGTTCAAGAAACAGCTGATGTCTTTCCTTATCCGCAAATCTGACGACTTTGTCTTCGATCGACGGGCAGTATCTTGGTCCGACACCTTTGACGACGCCGGAATACATTGAAGATCTTTTCAGGTTGGCTTTTATTATTTCCAGAGTCTTCGGTGTCGTATATGTCAGATAACAAGGTATCTGTTTATCTACAGGACGTACTTCATCCTCTTTTGTCTCTTCAGCAAAATGCAGGAAGTAATCGGCACCCGGTTCATATTTGGTTCTGGAGAAATCGATCGAACTCGTCAGCACTCTTTGCGGGGTACCGGTCTTGAGCCTGAAAAGAGAGATCCCCAGTCTTCTCAGTGATTCGCTGAGATTTCTGGTCGTCTTATCGCCATCCGGTCCTTCAGATCGTGTATCAGATGAGATCATGACCGTTGAGTCCATATAGGTCCCGGTAGTCAGGATACAGGCTTTTGCCTCAAGCAGACCGTGATTCAAAAGTCTTACGGCCTTGAATTTCCTGTCTTCACAGATGACTTCTTCAACGATATCTTCAATGACTTCAAGATTTTCCGTATGCAGGCACAGCTGCTTCATCATCTTGGAGTATTCAAGTTTATCGGACTGTACACGCATGTTCCAGACGCCCGGACCCTTGGTCGTATTGAGCATCTTGAACTGCAGGGCCGTCTTGTCGGCGACCTTGGGCATGACTCCGCCCAAAGCGTCGATCTCCCTAACGACGACTCCCTTGGCCGGTCCGCCCACCGATGGGTTGCAAGGCATCTTGGCGATATGATCCAGTTTGATCGTGACTAAAACCGTGTCCTTGCCCGCATGAGCCAAAGACATCGCTGCTTCAACCCCGGCATGTCCGGCACCGACCACGATGCAGTCACGCATTGAACACACCTCTGATGCGCCTGTATGTTTCGATCATATCCTGATGATGCTGCTTGAGATCGGCATATGTCTCGTATTCGAGATCTTCGTAGATCTCCAGAAGCTTCTCATACAATGGGAAAAGATACAGTTCACTCGCCAGTACATAAAGGCCCTTGGTCGCATCCTTGGCCATCGCATAGTCCTCTTCATCGATCATCATTTCCAGATCTTTAAAAAACTCATCCGCAAGATAGGCATTGACCGTCTCCTCATATTCGTTGATATTGGGAAACTTGTCGATGATCAGATCGTAATCCAGTCCTACTTTCCTGTATTTGTTTTTCATACTAGATTATTATAAGTCATAAACTGATCTTTGTTTTTAAAAAGGTATTTATGCACCTTTCGGATATCTGTATCTGTCTGCTTTTAAGCAGATCTGAGGATGATGCTATTCTATACAATAAAACGATCAATAATGCTAAAATCTATTTATGCTTCAGATAAAGAATATTTCCAAAACCTATAAGACAGGGTCGCTTGTCCAGCAGGCTCTCGATAATGTCTCTCTCAATCTGAGAGATAACGAATTCGTGGCAATTCTAGGACCTTCGGGTTCAGGCAAGACGACTCTGCTCAATATCATCGGAGGCCTCGACAGATATGATGAAGGCGATCTGATCATCAACAACGTCTCCACCAAAAACTACAAGGATCGTGACTGGGACACCTACCGCAATCACACGATCGGTTTCGTCTTCCAGTCCTATAACCTGATCCCGCATCAGAGCATCCTTTCCAATGTTGAACTGGCTTTGACGATCGGAGGCATCTCCCGCAAGGAAAGAAAAAAGCGGGCTTTAAAAGCCCTGGCAGAAGTCGGACTTGAGGATCAGGCTCACAAGAGGCCTAATCAGATGTCCGGAGGTCAGATGCAGAGAGTCGCGATCGCCAGAGCACTGGTAAACAATCCGGATATCCTTTTGGCCGATGAGCCTACGGGTGCACTTGACTCCAAGACTTCCGTACAGGTCATGGAGCTTCTGAAGAAAGTCGCCAATGACCGCCTGGTCGTCATGGTCACGCACAACCCTGAACTGGCCAATGAATATGCCAACAGGATCGTCAATCTGAAAGACGGAAAGATCATTTCCGATTCCAATCCTTTCAATGTTCCTGATATCCCGCTGGAAAAGAAAACAAAGAGAGTAAAGAAAGCCCGCATGTCCTATCTGACCGCTCTTTCGCTTTCTTTCAATAACCTGCTGACCAAGAAAGGCAGGACCATTCTCACAGCCTTTGCCGGATCGATCGGCATCATCGGCATTGCCCTGATCCTTTCTTTGTCGACTGGCTTTCAGAACTACATCGATAAGATCCAGGAAGATACGATGTCTTCCTATCCGCTGACGATCCAGAAAGAAACTTCAAACGTCTTCGGGGCACTGATATCAAGCAGGATAAGCGATGACGAGGAGATACCGGAAGGAAGCGTCAGGGAACAGATGATGATAACATCGATGATGAATTCTGTCGGAACCAACGATCTAAAGAGCTTTAAGCTGTGGCTTGAAGATAATGAGGATAAGTATAAGGACTACGTCAACGACATAACGTATTCCTACTCCGTTTCACCTAGGATCTATACCAGAGATGTGACAGGTACGATCGCCCAGCTCAATCCGAATACCCTGATGTCTTCGATCTATTCCGATTCAGCCATGTCTCTGATCTCTTCGTTCTCTTCATCTTCTTCGATGGGCATCTTTACCGAATACGACATCGAGGCGATCAAGGAAGACTGCGAACTTTTAAGAGGAAGATGGCCGCAGTACTACGATGAAGTGATCGTCGTTCTGCCGCAGAAAGACAAGATCGCCGATCTGATGGTCTATTCTCTGGGCTTCAGAGACAGTTCGGAACTCAAGACCCTGATAAACGATGTCATGTCCGGTGAAGAGACTGATATCCATAATGATCCACTGACTCTGACATATGAGGATCTGATGAATGTGGACCTCAGACTTGTCGATGTCTCATCTTTATACAAATATAACGTCAAATACAACACCTACGAAGATATGACTTCTGATAAGGACTATATGAATGACGTCTATGAACGTTCGACTCCTTTAAAAATCACCGGTGTTGCCTATACAACCTCAAACGATTCATCAGTTGCCGGAGTCATCTATTCTCACCAGCTGGTCCAGCACGTCATTGACAAGGCCTCCAGATCTTCACTGGTTCAGAAGCAGCTGAGAAACAAGGATGTTGATGTGTTCTCCGGAAATAATTTCGATGATGAGAACAAAAAGAACAATCTGGACTTCAACGACATGGTCAGTGTTGATGAAAACATGCTGAAGAATGCCTTCAAGGTCAATGTAAGTGAAGACGACTTCAAATTTGATATGCTGTCAGAACAGGAGATATCCAATATCGTCTTTGACTGCGCAAAAAACGGCGCCGACATGATCAACAATTCGCCGGACAGAACGACTATCCTCGGTCTTCTTACGGCCATCAACACCCAGTTTCTGACGGTCAAGACGAATACCTATGAAATGGTCCACAGAAGCGATATAGAAGATGTCACCTATCTGCTGCTTGTGGATGAAGATCTTCTGGATGTTGCCGACAGCATTAACGGCGAGACGTACAAAAATGCGGTTTCCGCGCTGATCGAGATCATGAAGCAGACCAATCCGGAGATCGCTGAGATGTCTTCGATGATCGCAGTCTTAAGTGATGATCAGTATTCAAGGCTTGCTGAAGGTGTCAGATCGATGTTTGTAGACTACTACAATCAGATCAAAAATGCTGAGGGCTATGCTGAAGGAAAGATCAGATATACCGTTGACGGAAACACCATTACCTACGGTACAGATCTTACAAACAACACTCTGCTGATAAGAGAGACCACAGGCAACCAGGTCGCCTTGGCAAATACCACACAGGTCTCTAACGAGATCATGGAAAATCTTCTGACTTATCTGATCGCTGCCCAGATCGGAACAGCCACCGGAAAGATCATGGCACCGATGGCCGATTCGCTCTCCTCGCTGGGAAATCTTTTTTCCGGTGATTTC
>CADCPE010000189.1 GCA_902803275.1 uncultured Erysipelotrichaceae bacterium | reverse complement strand
TCAAACATCTCAATGGTCTTTTCGACGACTTCCGGCTGGATCGCCTGAGTTTTTCTTAGAACATCCTTGATGTGTTCATATCTTTTCTCATCGATCTTTCTTAAAGCCAGGGCAAGCTCTGCAGCAAAACACATCAGGAAGCAGGCCAGAGAACTGACCCCTTTAGTCACAAAACCGATCTTCTCTTCACCGACTTGCCAGTTTACCGTTAGATCGGCAATGTCTTTTGCATCGCAATCATCCCTGCCAACAAGACAGGATGTAAAATAACCTTTCGCTTTGAGGCTTTTCAATACACTTAAGGTATTGGTCGAACATCCTGATTGCGACACTGCTATGAGCATCTCGTTTTTAAGGTATTCTATTTCGTGATTTTCAAAAGAGA
Organism: uncultured Erysipelotrichaceae bacterium; assembly: GCA_902803275.1. Classification (GTDB taxonomy): domain Bacteria; phylum Bacillota_I; class Bacilli_A; order Erysipelotrichales; family Erysipelotrichaceae; genus Colivicinus. The sequence continues at coordinate 11,072 of CADCPE010000189.1, read as the reverse complement.
ACGGCGTCTCAAGCTTAACCTCAATGCCGAGGATGTGCTTGATGAAAGCAACAGCGATCAATGAACCGTTATAGGAAGAACCTGAAGCAATGATGTAGAGTCCTTCGTTTTGATGTTCGAGATAGGCTTCAACAAGTTTTCTGGTATATTCATGAGAATTGTTGATGATGTTGAGCAAAGTGGCAGGTGTTTCCTTGATATAATCCAGCATATTTGTTTCCATAGTTCCTCCTTTTTAAAAAACAAGATTATACAACATAATCTTGCTTATTGGTTTTCTTCGATCTCTGCGATCTGTCTGATGCGCTTGTTGTGCCGTTCACCGTTTGAGAACTCTGTCTTCAGAAAGGCATCGACAATATCGTTAGCCAGCTCCGTTGACACGATACGGGCACCGAAGCAGATGATATTGGCGTTATTGTGTTCTCTGGTCAGACGGGCTGAAGTAGCTTCGGAACAGCAGCAGGCTCTGATGCCCTTGTGTTTGTTGCAGGCGATCGAAATGCCTACGCCTGTACCGCAGATGGCGATGCCAAGATCAACTTCCCGGTTCTGGATGGCTTTGGCCAGGGTAGCTCCGGCCAGCGGATAATCATAGGATTCATGGGAATCCGTACCGTAATTTATCACTTCATAACCTTCATTTTTAAGATGTTCCATGACGGAATTCTTAAGTTCAACGGCTGCATGGTCGTTAGAAATGCCAACTTTCATATTTTCTTACCTCTACTCAATTCTAGCATAATTTTAATGTTATAATTAGGTGCATGGGTTTTGAGGTAGAAACACTGAAATTTGAAGGTCCACTGGACCTGATGCTTCATCTTATCCACGAACAGCAGCTGGATATTTTTGATCTGGATATGGAAGTTTTGACTGATCAGTATATAGCTTATCTGCATCAGATGGATGAGCTGCATCTGGAAGTTGAAAGTGAATATCTGGTCGAACTGGCAACGCTTATTGAATACAAATCGAAGAAACTTCTGCCTAAGAAGCCTGATGAGATCGATGATGACTTTGAAGATCCGAAGGACAAGCTTGTCAAAAGACTGCTGGAGTACCAGAAATACAAGGAAGTTTCCAGAAGCCTGTATGATTCATTTGTCGAAAGACAGGATCAGCTTTCCAAACCGGTATCATATGACGAGATCATGAAACAGAGCACTGATTCTGAGAACCAGAAATATGAAGGTGATCCTTACGATCTGCTCAAGGCCATGAACAAAGTCTTAAGGAGGCTTCAGCTTTCCAGACCTTTGGATATCAAGTTTACCCAGAAAGAACTCTCACCTGAAGACAGGATCCTGGAGATCAAAGCCAGACTCAAGGATCTTCCGGATACTTTCAGTTTTGATACGCTGATCGAAGACTGCGATGATATCCATGAATACGTAATAACTTTCATCGCGATCCTGGACATGGCCAAAGACCACTATCTGGCTTTTACTGTCGATGAGGATGATAATATCTGGTTCACAAGAGGTAGCAACAATGAATGAAGAAATGACGATTGAAGAGAATAAAGAAGAAGAAACTGCCGCAGAAGAAACAGTGAATGAAGAAACTGTTCAGGAAACTGCGAAAGAAGCAGCAGAAGAAGAAACTGCTGAAGATACACAGGAAAAAGAAGAAGAGAAAAGCGATAAGGATGAAGAGATCCACAGGGTTGAAGTAGCCCAGCCTTCAAATATTGAAGCGATCGTGGAAGGCCTTCTATATGTTGTGGGTGAAGATGGCGTGCGTATCGAACAGCTTGCTCTGGTTATCGAAAGATCACTGGAAGATACAAAGACGATCCTGGAAAACATTCAGCGCAAATATGCGGAAGAGATATATGGCATTGAACTGGTAGGATATGGATCAGTGTACAAATTCATAACCAAATCTGCCGTCTATCCGTATGCACAGACGCTCTTTGGTTCAGCAAAGCAGAATACTCTTTCCCAGGCTGCCCTGGAAACTCTGGCAATCATCGCTTACAAGCAGCCGATCACCAGAGTGGAAATAGAAGAACTCAGAGGTGTCAGCGCCGAAGTGATGCTCAGAAAACTGCAAGCCCGCAATCTCATTCGAGAAGCAGGCCGCTCTGAAGCTGTCGGCAGACCGATCCTTTATGAAGTGACTGAAGAATTCATGGATTCATTCAAGCTCTATACGCTGAATGAACTGCCGGATCTTCCTGAGTATAATCAGAGTGATGAAAATGACAACCTCTTTGAATAACACAAAACTGGTTGTATGCGATATCGACGGCACGCTCACTGCAACCGGTACGATCATGCCCAGTGAATATACATTGGAAATAATCAAAAGGCTTCATGAAAAGGGGATAGCTTTTGGCCTTGGTTCCGGTAGAGATGCCGGCCAGCTGAAACACCTTTACGAGGAATGGGGTCTTCCTTTTCAGTTTGATGTCTGTATCGGTCTTAATGGATCAGAATACTACGATTTGAAAACTGATGAAATAAAAAGGCTCTATACGCTGTCTAAGGAAGATGTGAAAGAGATCATTACAAGGATGCTGGAAAGATTCCCTGACCTCAATGTATCGATCTATAGGAATGGCAAGCGTCTTTTGAGATTCGAAGATGAAATGGCGGTCATGTCCAAGAAAAGAAACAAGATGAGCAACATTGTCGTTGAAGACATCGCCGATATGTGGGCGGAAGAATGCCCGAAGGTCATGTTCAGAGTCAGTGAAGAAGTCATGAGAAAGATCGAGCCCTATGCAATAGAGATATGCAATGATCATTACCGCTGCTGCAAGACCCAGACGACGATGCTGGAGTTCGTAAACCGCAGAAGCGACAAGGGCAACGCTTTGAAGGCCTATTGCCTGGATCGTGATATCGATCTTAAGGATGTCGTGGCTTTCGGCGATATGAGCAACGATAACGAGATGCTTATAGCCGCAGGAACAGGCGTATGTCTGAAAAACGGTTCAGATGACTGCAAGGCCTGTGCCGATTTCATAACCGAGTATGACAATGATGAAGACGGCTGTGCCAGATTTATCGATCAGTATATCCTTTGATAGATCCGATATCATCATCAGTGAAGACTTTGAGACCGTTTTCAAGACAGATCGAAGTAAACATTCCATTTCCATCTATGAGCTTTCCTGAAAAGGAACCGTCATAGATTTTTTTATATCCGCAGGAAGGGGACTTGCTTTTAAGGATGAGCAGATCGCAATCCCTGATTCTTTCATAACTGATCAGGCTCCCCTTCATCAGCTTGTCGGATACATCTGCTCCGTTTGACATAAACGCCTTGCCATCCTTTAGTTCGATGGGATCATGAGGTATCGAAAAACCGGAACTGATTTCCGGACAGATCGGGATCAGTTCATGCTTCTCAAGCAGTTTGATGAGTTCTTCATTCTTTCTATGACTTCCGTCATAGCGATATTCATATCCGAGCAGACAGGCAGAGATGCCAATTTTCATACTTTGATTTTAACATGTGTTAATATATTTCATGGAGGTAGAATAAATGGCTGATTGCAATGGAAACTGTGGAAGCTGCTCGCAGGACTGCGCTTCAAGAGCGCAGGAACCGATCACTCCCACAAGTGATACTAAAATAAATAAGATCGTCGGCGTGCTTTCTGGAAAAGGCGGGGTAGGCAAATCGATGGTGTCGGCGATGCTGGCAGTTGAACTGGCCAGAAAAGGATACAGTGTCGGGATCATGGATGCGGATATTACCGGTCCAAGCATTCCAAAGATGTTTGGCCTTAATGGCCAGCTGCTGGGTGATGAGGAAGGCATCTGGCCGGCTGAAACACCTTTAGGCATCAAGGCTGTATCGATCAATATGATGCTGGAAAACGAAGATGATGCAGTTCTGTGGAGAGGACCGATCTTAGGCGGTCTGATAAAGCAGTTCTATACGGAAGTACACTGGGGTGAACTCGATTATCTGCTGATCGATATGCCTCCAGGAACATCGGATATCGCTATCTCGGTCATTCAGCAGATCCCGGTCGATGAATTCGTCATGGTCACGACTCCATCGAAACTGGTTTCGATGGTCGTAGGCAAGGCCATAAACATGGCCAAGACTGTCAATAAGCCGATCGCCGGTCTTGTTGAAAACATGGCCTACATCAAATGTGATAAGTGCGGTCATGAGATCAGTATCTACAAGAATGATGTCACAGAAGAGATTGCCGAAAAGTACGGTCTTAAAGTAGCTGCGAAGATGCCGATGGATCCTGAACTGGCTAATCAGGCCGATGATGGGCTGATCGAAAGCTATGAAGGAAATCTGCTTGAACAGCTTATAGAGAATCTGTAATTATTCATTATTGATGTGCTTTGCAAATACAGCCGGGAGATACCGGCTGTATTTTTGACTATTAAAATCTATTATTATAAAATCGCTAGTATGAGTGAAGTAAAGACCAGCACGATCGGAAAGGATTTCTCTCTGGGACAGCTTATCGGATTTGTATCTGCTCCGGTTATAACGAGACTTCTCGTATCCTTTCTGTCAACACTGGATGATGCACTGTTCGTATCAAGATACTGCGGCCAGGACGCCTTGGCTGCTTTTTCCGTTGCGCTTCCGTGGTTCATGTTTATCGATGCGATCGGAATGGTCTTTTCGGCCGTTTCAACTGTATGTTCAATAAAAATGGGTGAGGGGAAAGCCGAAGCAGCAAAACGTGATTTCACGACGATGGCGATCGTAGCCTTTAAAGTCGGCGTTCTGTTTTTGCTGGTTCTGCTTTTCTTCAAGAAAGAGATCCTGCTGCTGCTAGGTGAAACTGAGATCCTTATGCCTTATGCGAGCAGTTATTTCACGATCTCGCGTTTCTATATCCCGCTCATCCTTGTCGGCTATGTCTTCAACAGCTGCTATGTGGTCGCGGGAAAACCTAAATGGTCAATGTATTCCTCCACGATAAACATCTTCTGTCAGTTCTTCTTTGACTATCTGTTTATCGTCAGGCTCAATACAGGTATCGTCGGTGCCGCTTATGCCAATGTGATAGGAAACATTCTTGTATGCCTGCTGGGCGTGATATTCTATGCAAATAAGAAACACGAGATCTGCTTTGCCAGAGTCCACGATAAAGTCTGGGAACTGTGCAAGACTGTATTCAAATATGGCAGGATGCAGTTTGTCACATCACTGGCTGTATCTATCGGCAGCTTTATAAGCAATCAGGTGCTTCTTGATATCGGACAGGAAAAAGTCGTGGCTGCCCATACGATCGTATCCAACGCCACCTTCATATTCATGAATTCGTTCTTCGGATTGGTCGGATCACTTTCACCGCTGGTCGGTTACGCTTATGGCGAGAAAAACGCCAAAAAGCTCTCAAGGATCTGCAGACAGTCAGTCATGCTCGTGACGATCCTGATGAGCATCCTGTTTGCGATCATCTTCTTTGGCAAGAATATCGTCCTTGATCTTTACCTGACAGAAACATCATTACCGCAGATCAGAACGATGGCCTTAAGAGGGTTCTATATCTATCCGCTGGCACTGCTCTTTTTCGGCTACAATGTCCTGGTCCAGGATTTCGCCAACGTACTGGGAAGGCACAAGCTTTCGATCTTTCTTTCAGTAATGGAGAATTTCGTTTTCCAGAATCTGACGGTTTTGATCTGCCCGCGTCTGTTTGGCATAGATGGCATCTGGATCAGTTTTCCGATCTGTGAGGTCCTGACCTTCATTTTGACCTGCGTGGCAGTCTATAAAAATGCGGATGTCTATGGTCTGGGAAAGGACAAAGTCGCAACTTTTGTGAATGACTGATGAGGCCTTGCAATAACCTTATTTTATATATGAGAACAACAGACTGTCTGCTATAATAATCTGCGGCAGCAAGATACGGACCTGAGTTTATGAAAAACTGCAGTCCGGGAAATGGAGTAGATATGGAAAAAATCAGAAAACTGTTTGGCGGTATCAACCTGACCTGGAAAAAACTGATCATCTTTGCAGTTATTGCCGGTGCATACACAGCACTGATGGCGATCCTTCCTGCAACAAAAGATACTTCCTTTGAAGATATAACCGTTTATTTTGAAGTCTGGATTCTGTTTGGCATAATCATCATCATGAACAGCAAGTCAGCCAGGGATTCAGCCCTTAAGTGCTTTGTCTTCTTTCTTATTTCTCAGCCGCTTGTCTACCTTCTGCAGGTACCTTTCTCAGCGCTGGGTTTTGGTATCTTCACATATTACAGATACTGGTTCATCTGGACACTGCTTACACTTCCGATGGGCTATATCGGCTATTACATGAAAAAGGACAAGTGGTGGGGTTTACTGATCCTTGCCCCGATTCTGCTGTTACTGGGACAGCATTATTCCAACTATCTGGGAAAGACCATCTTCTTTTTCCCGCATCATCTTTTGAGCATGCTGTTCTGCCTGGCTACTATACTCCTGTATCCGCAGGTTATCTTCAATGACAGGAATATCAAGACGGCGGGACTCATTTTGAGCATAGTTATCATTGCTGCTGCATCAGCATATACGCTTATGAACAGGCACGTATACAATACGACGCTCATGGCTAACAACGGAGAAGCAGGAGCTGTATTTGACGGCACGTACAAGGCTTATCTTGAAGACGACAGTTTCGGAACAGTCCAGATCGAGTACAATGATTCAATTGAAGATTATCTGCTTAACGCAAAACTGGTAAAAGGCGGAAAGACCAGCCTGATCCTTGAAGATCCGAAAGGCAACAGGAGCGTGTACGAACTCAATATCGGCTACAGCAGTGTTGACGTAAAGAAAGCAGGAAGCAACTGATCCTGATCCAATATTATTACTGATTTATAGGCCTGAGTGATGAACTCAGGCCTTTTTCTTTAGCTACATTATTATCGTTTATTTCTTGCAAAAGCACACCTGTGCAACGGAAACCGGAACTTTTTTGTATAATAATCATATAGAAGCATTTTTCTTAAGGCGATTGTGCCGATTATGGAAAAAGCATATAAAAAAATATTCGGATAGATTTAAAAGTGTAATTGTAGAAAAGTATAACTGCTATGAGAAAAACCCTGGTCATTATCGTCAATGTATTCATTATGACCGCAATGCTGGCTTTTGTGGTTTTTTATACTGACTTTGAAATCAAGGATACAACGAAAAGACAGATAGAACACTTCGAGAATTCCACGATCACGATGGAACATGTCACTGAGAATTATCTGGAAGGCGAACAGCGTATCTGCGATGTCTGGGCCCGCTATATCGACAACAAGAATCTGACTATTGACGAGGCTGTATCCTTTATCAAGATCTCTCATGTGCTGAAATACGCCTCTGCCCATATCGTGTATCTGGATACATTGTCCGGTTTATCCACAAGACCAAGAAAGAACGATCCTGATGATTATACCGTATCCTATGAACGGATGAATTTCCTTAATGACGTCAGCTGGGTAAGTGGTATAGGAGAATCGATCAATGTCTCCCGTGCATTTACAAATCCGGTCAACGGTGAACAGTCTCTGGCTTTCTGCAATCTGGTCACGGTTCATGATCCCTTGAACGGTGAAGCCCGTGAGGCGATACTCTTGCGAGTGCTGCCGATATCGGAACTTGAGCAGAAATGGGTCTTCCCGCAGGAAGAATTTGAAAATGCCGAACTTTCTTTGATCGATGCAGATGGAGATTATATCATCAAAGGCCATTCCTATAAGAATTCCAATTTCTTTGAATTTTACAGATCCTACAACGTCGTTGATCCTGTTTCGGCACAGGAGCTTTTCACGAAACTCACATCGACGACCGGATCATTCACCATGTTAAACTCCCGCAATGAGGAGTGCATACTTGCATATACTCCGGTCGATGCGGCGAAGGGGTGGACGCTTTTGAGTTTCATGTCCATAAAGGATCTGAATGTAAATACCCAAAACTGGCTGCTGATCGGTTTCATTTCTGCAGGCCTGCTGATCCTGTTTGTATTTGATCTGGCTTTCATGATCTATTTCAACAAGAAACTCCAGGCGACTGCCAAGGAAGCGGCTTCTGCCAACAAGGCAAAGACCGATTTCCTGTCGGCTATGTCTCATGATATCCGTACACCGATGAATGCGATCATCGGTCTCACGACTATTGCAGAAAGAAATCTGGGTGATACAGAATCAGTGAGAGATAACCTGCGCAAGATCACTCTTGCCAGCAATCACCTGCTTACTTTGATCAATGATATCCTGGACATTTCCAAGGTTGAAAGCGGAAAACTCAATCTAAGTCCGCAGACGTTCTCCATCGTCGATATGGTGGAGAATCTCGTGAATCTGTCTCAGCCGATGATCAAGGAAAAGAAGATCGAGTTCAACTTCCGTACCAGTGCCATGGAGACAGAATATCTGTATGCTGATCAGCTCAGACTGAATCAGATCTTTATAAACATTCTTTCCAATGCCATCAAGTATACTGAACCGGGCGGTCGCATCAGCGTCGACTTGCGCGAGGAAGAAAGCCTGAAGCCTGGCTGTGTGAGACTGGTCTACATCGTTTCCGATACCGGAATGGGCATGAGCCCGGAGTTTATGAAAACCATGTACGAGCCGTTTTCACGTCAGACTGACAGCCGGGTGAACTCGGTACAGGGAACCGGACTGGGACTTGCGATCACCAAACAGATGGTCGATCTGATGGAAGGTTCGATCGATTGTCAGAGTGAGCAGGGAAAAGGAACGACATTCACCGTAAAACTTGATCTGCCGATTGCTGAAAGACAAAGGGAAGACATGATGCTGGAGCCGATGGATGTTCTGGTCGTCGATGATGACGAGATCCTTCTGGAGACTGCTGCCGACACCTTGAAGTCTCTTGGCGTTACGACAGAGTGCGCCTCAAGCTCATTGGAAGCTATCGGCATGATCACACACCGCCATGAGATCAATAATGACTACAGCGTTGTGATCCTTGACTGGAAGATGCCGGATGTTGACGGCGTTGAAACGATACACAGGATCCGTGAACAGGTCGGTTCAGGAATCCCTATTCTGCTGATCTCAGCTTATGATTTTACGGAGGTTGAAGACGCGGCAAAACAGGCCGGAGCAAACGGCTTCATCTGCAAGCCGCTGTTCCGTTCAACACTCTACGATAAGATCAACGAAATACTTGGCACCACGGCAAAATCCACTGAACCGGAGAATGACTATTCTGACCTGCAGGGAATGAACATCCTTATCGCTGAAGACAACGATATCAACTGGGAGATCATCTCTTCGCTTCTGGGCATGTACGGTATTACAACGGAGCGCGTGGAAAACGGACGTCTTTGTGTTGAGAAAATGAAGTCAGCAAAAGAAGAAAGCTTTGATCTGATCTTTATGGATATTCAGATGCCGGAGATGAACGGCCTTGATGCTACAAGAAATATCCGCAAACTGGACAATTCTTGGGCATCGACGATACCGATCATCGCCATGACGGCAGATGCTTTCTCGGAAAATGTGACCGAATGTATGAATGCCGGAATGAACGGGCATATCGCTAAACCTGTAGATATAAATCTTGTCATCAAGGAGATTCGCAGAATCAAGGAGGAAAAGAGAAAATGAAAAAGATACTTTGTATCATATTGACTGTATTTGCGCTTATATCGCTTTCTGCCTGCAGCGACAAGCCAAAGGAAGAAACTGATATCGGATTCAAACCGGCTCTTGATACGGAAACAGAATGCAATATCTCGGTAGCCGGAAGCTACGATAACTTCGAGGCACTGGAAGCGGAATTTGACCGATTCAACGAGTTTTATCCGAACGTTCAATTCAACTATGTTAAGCTGGACGACTACAACAACACCCTGGCTACCGTGCTGGAAGGAAATGACAAGCCTAACATTTTCTTCTCCTATACCTGGATGATCGGCAACAAAAACTATAATCAGGTATTTGCCCATATGGAGGATCTGTCTGATTCTGCTGTGAATTTGAAAATGGACTGCATCAGACCGGGCCTGATCAACCATGATACAGAAGGAAATGTTTATATGGTGCCGGTATTCTCCAGGACCTATGGCATGCTGGTCAACAGTGATCTGTTTGAAAAGGAAGGCCTCAGTGTTCCAACCACGTGGACAGAACTGATGTCCGTGTGTGAAGAGTTCCGCAATAAAGGCTACAATAATCCAATGATGGGCTACAGCCTCAAATCATCAAGCTGCTTGATGTACACTGTCGCCTATCCGATGTTCGCAGCTACGCTCGCTGAAAATCCTGAGGCACTTAAGCTTGCCAACGAACTTGATCCTGCAGCAGGTGAATACATGCGTCCTGCTTTGGAAGCAGTTGAGAAACTGATCCAGAACAACTGTGTCGATCTGAGTGAATGCGATCTGATCGAAGACAACTATACCAAGGTAATTCTGCGCTTTTTCGAAGGTGATGTACCGATGATGATCTGTGCCGGTGATACTGTCTCCGGAACCAAGAAAAGAGAAAGCCAGTCTGAGGCTTTCAGCAAATCGCCTTTCAATTACACATTCTATCCGATCCCTGTGACGGAAGAAGGAGGATACTTTATAGACAGCCCATCCATAGAATTCTCCGTAAACAAGGATTGCGATAATCTGGATATGACGAATGAGTTCATGCGTTTTCTGATCACAAATGAAGAGCTGAACAGAATGGCTTCTGTAAAACGTCTTGTAACACCTACTAATGATCTCTCGTTTGATACGGTCTATGCGCCGTTTGGCCAGATACCAACAGAAAGAACCATATCACCGGAAGTAATAGGCATCAAGGATCCGCTTACGGTTCAGATAAGAATAGCGGCATTCCAGGTTGGAAAAGGTGAACTGAGCGTGGATGAAGCTGTCGCAAAATACGGTAGTTTCGAGTGAGTTCAGGATCTGAACGATCATATTTTCATATCAAGTACCTGATCTGGATCGATCGGGTACTTTTACTATGATCAGATCATAAAGGTCAACACCGCAAACGCATTGATGATTTAACATGTAAAAAACCCTGAAAAATAAAAAAACCTGACATCGATGCATCAGGTTTTCATTTCATAATGGCAGGGGAGGTAGGGGTTGAACCCACACCAACGGTTTTGGAGACC
>CADCPE010000188.1 GCA_902803275.1 uncultured Erysipelotrichaceae bacterium | reverse complement strand
GTGAATGGCTGAAGCAGGACGGACAGCTTTAAAGACATGTTCAGACGTTCGACATCTTTATAGAGCATTGATCATCTAACAGGATCTGTAATTGAAAAGATCCCTTTTTTCCGGGAATAGTAAAAAGACAGCTGTTTCCTCAATTTGGATATAATTTAGAAAAAGGAAGACACGAAATGATCAACAGCAGCGAAATTACAATTGAAGAACTTGAGAAGATCGTAGGTGGCACGATAGATGAAAGCGCAGATCTCATCATCCCCCTGGCGGCAGCAGGTTATGGAGCCTTCATCAAAACAAATTATGATCAAGGCAGAAATGATCTTGTGGATATCGAAGCCATGCAGGAATTCTTTGCCTCAAAAGGATATAAGTTTATTCCGGGCTTTGGTGATCAGATGAATGTTTTTGTCGGCCCGGATGGCTTGAAATACGGCAATGACTATATCATCTATCTTCTGAATAACGGCCAGCTGTAAAAAAGTGTTATAGCGGAAAAACAATCAGATTAGAACGATCATCTGCTGATAAGACTGAAATGGCTGAAGAAAAAAAGACGGTTTTTTATAAGGACAGAAAAAAGTGGCGGGAATGGCTTTCCGATCATTTTGAATCCGAAAAGGAGATCTGGCTCGTATTTCCTTTGAAGAGTAGTGATGAAGAAGGCATTTCCTATAATGATGCGGTAGAAGAAGCGCTGTGTTTCGGCTGGATCGATGGCAGGACCGGAACACTTGATGATAAGTATCTGCTTCGCCGTTTCACTCCGCGCCGAAAAGGCAGCAGCTATTCTCAACCCAACATCGAGCGACTGATCGAGATGGATAGACAGAATCTGATCCATCCCGATATAAGAAAGTCGATAAAGCACATCATCAGAAAGCGTTTCGTCTATCCTGACGACATCATAGATGCATTGCGTGAAGACAGACAGGTATGGAAGAACTACCGCGGTTTTTCTGAGCCTTACAAGAGGATCCGCATAGCCTATATAGATGCGGCAAGAAAGCGTCCTGAACAGTTTAAAAAGCGACTGAACAATTTCATAAAAAAGACCAGAGAAAACAAGCTGATCATGGGATACGGAGGCATTGATAAATACTACCGCAAGCAAGGCGACAGCAAATAAGATGCAGCCGTTTAGGATATTTTGACACGGCTGCTTGACAAAACATATACAAAGTATAATTATTGTTATATAACATATGTTATATATTGGAGTCATAGATGCCGCCTAAAACGAAAGTCACGAAAGAAATGATTCTGGATGCGTCTTTAAAGATCATCAGAAAACAGGGACATGAGAATCTCAATGCCCGAAGCATTGCGAAATATCTGAACTGTTCGACACAGCCGATACTGTATAATTTCAAGACAGTAGATGAGATAAGGGATACCGTCTACAGGATCGCAGATGAATATCACAGCCGATACATAATGCCCAAACAGGATGACGGGGATCCTTTTCTTGCGCTTGGGCTTAACTATGTAAGGTTTGCCTGTGAAGAAAGGAATCTGTTCCGTTTTCTTTTCCAGAGCGACAAATTCAGCGGCAAAGATTTGGACACGCTCCTCAATGATCCGCAGCTTGAAGAGATGATCTCTGTCATGAGAAAGCAGCTCGGCATTAAAAAAGCCAAAGCCAAGCAGGTGTTTTTAAGTTTCTTCTGCCTGGCGCATGGCTTGGCGAGCCTGTTGGGGAATAACGCAATGCAGTATGATGAAAAACAGTGCATAAGGATTCTGGAGAGTGTCTTTGATGGGGCGGCGATGGAAAATGGAGGATAGCAGATGAAAAAGCTTTATGAAGAAAAGGAAGTTCTGTTTGCGGTTGGATGGATACTGGTCTATTGCCTGCTCATAGCGCCCATAAGAGGACAGTATGGTGATGGAAGTTACGTTTTGACAGCAGCGATGTTTATCTTTGCACTGGCAATAACGCTGTTTGTAAAGAAGTTTGCTCTGGAAGACAAATACGGTCTCAAGAGATGGCCCGCTCATCCTGAAAGATATCTGTATTTCATTCCGATGTGGGTGCTGTCTTTGGGCAACATATGGGATGGCATAACTCTGAATTATACCGGCATGCCTCTGGTTTATGCGGTTTTGTCAATGACACTTGTCGGCTATGTGGAAGAGATGCTTTTCAGAGGCTTTCTTTTCAAAGCCATGCTCAAGGAAGGAAGCGCTGTTTCCGCCATTATCGTCTCTTCTTTGACTTTCGGCATCGGACATATCGTCAATCTTTTCAGCGGCCAGGCAAGTCTTGAAACGCTTGTTCAGATCGTCTTTGCGATAAGCTGGGGTTTTCTGTTCACAATGGTCTATTACAGATGTCAGAGTCTGCTTCCGTGCATAGCTGCCCATGCGATCATCGATGTAGCTTCCTTGTTTGGAGCTGAAACAAAAACAGGAGACACGATCTATGTCTGTGCAACCATCGTAGTGGCGATCGCCTACTGTCTCTATCTTGCCAGAGCGAAGAAAGAAGAGCGATAGGACTGTACATTTCCCTTTGTTTGTTTTATTTTATTAGTATGGACAAGGGGCGTTAGCGCAGTTGGGAGCGCGTATCGCTGGCAGCGATGAGGTCACGGGTTCGAGTCCCGTACGCTCCACCAGATGTAAAAGGAAGCCATGGAAATATGGCTTTTTTATTTTGCTGAAAACAATATTAAAATCACAAAATTTACAAGGGTTCGCTAATTTCGACATCCGTTCCACCAGATAACTTCAGAATCTATTTTGAATGAAATAGATTTCTCATGTTTTTAGGAAGATCTGCAAAAGCAATTACAATGATGCCCAATGTATAATGGTAATAGAAATATGTAAGGAGATCAGAATAATGCCATTTAGAAAAGACTTTCTTTGGGGCGGTGCGACTGCTGCCAATCAGATCGAAGGAGCCTGGAATGTAGACGGAAGAGGTCCGGCTTTGACAGATGTAACGACCGGAGCTGATGTCGATCATCCAAGGATAATAACCTATATCGACAAAGATGGAAATCCCGGAACGATGACAAGACTTGACAGGCTTCCTGAGGGAGCTCATTATGCCTGCCTGGACGGATATCTGTATCCTAACCACGAGGCGATCGATTTTTATCATACATACAAGGAAGACATTAAACTCTTTGCGGAAATGGGCTTTTCAGTATTCCGCATGTCCATCTCCTGGTCGAGACTGTATCCGACCGGACTTGAAGAAAAGCCGAACAAAGAAGGTGTGGAATTCTACCGCAATGTATTCAAAGAACTGAAAAAATACAACATCGAACCGCTGGTAACGATCTGGCACTTTGATACGCCGCTGTATCTGGAAGAAAAGCTGGGCGACTGGAAGAACAGGGAACTGATCCCGCTGTTTGTCAAATTCGCAAAAACCTGTTTTGAGGAATATAAGGGCCTGGTCAAGTACTGGCTGACTTTCAATGAAATAAACAATACGATCAACTTCCTTCCTGAAAATATGGATGATTCATATTATCAGGACGCCTATCAGCACCTGCACAACAAGTTTGTCGCTTCGGCAAAAGCCGTCAAGATCGGTCACGAGATCGATCCGGAAAATATGATCGGCTGCATGATCTGTGGCATCACCTATTATCCGCACACAGACGATCCTAAGGATATACTGTTCAACAGATACAAATGGGAAAAGGGCATCTTCTACTGCGGCGATGTGCAATGCTTCGGCTACTATCCGACCTATGCCCAGAAACTCTGGAATGAGCACAATGTCAAGCTCGACATAACCGAAGATGATCTGAAGTCGCTTAAGGAAGGCAAGGTCGACATGTATACCTTCTCTTACTACATGTCGCAGTCCGTCACTACCCACAAGAACGAGGAAGTCACCAAAGGCAATATGTCTACCGGTACCAGAAACCAGTATATCCAGTATTCCGACTGGGGCTGGGGCTTTGACCCGGATGGTTTGCAGTATTATCTGGAAATGATCTATAACCGCTACGAAAGACCGCTGATGGTCGTCGAAAACGGTCTGGGTGCCTATGATGAAGTCGAGGAAGACGGCAGCATCCATGATGACTATCGCATCGACTACTTCCGCAAACACATCGCTTCAATGAAGAAGGCGGTGGAAAACGGCGTCGATCTTCTGGCTTATACGACCTGGGGACCGATCGATCTGGTCGCTGCCTCGACGGGTGAGATGCGAAAACGATATGGCTTCATCTATGTCGATAAACATGATGACGGCACGGGAACAAACGCCAGATCAAGGAAAGACTCCTTCTTCTGGTACAAGAAGGTAATCGCTTCTAACGGAGAAGATCTTGACTGATCTTCTTCTTTTTTTGAAAACAGAAAGACATTTATTGAATAATATAAATATGCCTGTACACAACATTGACCCTTTATTTGATAAGGATTCGAAGATCCTGATACTGGGAAGTTTTCCTTCCATCAAATCAAGAGAGACCGGGTTCTTCTATGGACATCCTTATAACAGGTTCTGGAAGATCATCGCTTCGATATACAGCGAAGAGGTGCCAAAGACCATCGACGAAAAGAAGAAACTGATCCTTGGAAATCATCTGGCTTTATGGGATGTGATCGCATCATGCGATATTGAGGGATCAAGCGACTCAAGCATCAGGAATGTAAAGGTGAATGACTTGAGCAGG
>CADCPE010000187.1 GCA_902803275.1 uncultured Erysipelotrichaceae bacterium | reverse complement strand
TCTTCACTGTAGACATCATCAACTTTGCCTCGGCCCAGTCTTACATAACATGGTCCGTTGATCTTTGAGACGTGTTCGATGATTGCCTTGGTCTCAAACTGATCACATGGCACGAAGACTTTCATGTTAGGGAGGACTCTCATCAGCGTCACATCTTCGATCGACTGATGGGAAGCTCCGTCTTCACCAACTGACAGTCCGGCGTGAGTTGCACATACTTTGACGTTCAGTGCCGGGTAGGCGATCGAGTTTCTGATGATCTCGTAGGCTCTTCCGGTCGCGAAGATCGCGAAGCTTGAGGCAAAGACGATCTTGCCTGAAGCGGCCAGTCCGGCAGCCATGCCCATCATGTTGGCTTCTGCGATACCGGCGTTGAAGTGCCTTTGCGGGCAGACCTTCTTGGCTTCGATGGTCTTGGTTGATTTAGTCAGGTCAGCGTCCAGGACGACGATGTTTTCATTTTCCTGAATGAGCTGAGCCAGTTTCTCACCATATGCGTTTCTAGTCTCTTGAGCCATTTAATCAACCTCCTTGAGATCTTCCATTGCGATCTTGTAGTCTTCTTCCTTAGGAGCAGCACCATGCCATGCATAGTTGTTTTCCATATAGGATACACCTTTTCCTTTTATGGTGTTGGCGATTATGACAGTCGGTTTTCCTTTAGCCTGCCTTGCATAAGCGAAGGCGTTTCTCAATGAATCGAAATCGTTGCCGTTGCATTCGGTCGTGCAGGCACCGAAAGCCTGAGCCTTTTCTAGCAGCGGCAGAGGTCCGATGACATCCTGAACGTTGCCGTCGATCTGCAGATGGTTGACATCGAAGATGATGCACAGGTTGTCGAGTTCATAGTGACAGGCTGCCATTAAAGCTTCCCATACGATGCCTTCTTCAGATTCGCCGTCACCGCACAGAGCGTATACTCTGTTTTCATTCTTATCGAGTTTGTTGGCGATAGCCATGCCTACGGCAGTCGATACGCCCTGGCCAAGTGATCCGGTCGACATATCAACAGCCTCGATATATGACATGTTCGGATGTCCCTGCAGTCTTGAACCGAGCTGTCTGAATCCGTGAATGTCATCATCGATCAGACCTGCTTCCTTCAGGATGCCGTATAAGCCCGGTGAACAGTGTCCTTTAGACAGGACGAAGCGGTCTCTGTTCGTGCTGCCCTTATTCTCGTTAGTGACATTCATCTCTTCAAAATACAGGAAAGTCAGAATATCGGCTGAGCCTAAAGAGCCGCCCGGGTGTCCTGATTGAGCTGAATAGACCATCTCAATGATGTTTCTGCGGACATTCAGGGCATGTTTCTTTAATTCATTATTATCCATAACATTATGTCCTCCAACTATTATTATATAATATATGTTGATGATTAAACTTTGTGTATTCGACATGGACGGTCTGCTTCTTGACAGCGAACGTCAGATCTATGCGGCGACCGGTAAAGCGGTATCCGAAGAACTGGGAAGACCGATAAGCCTGCAGTTCCTGACGGCCCAGATGGGCGGCAGCTTCAAGGCATATGAAGACCATGTGCTGGAAACTTACGGAGCCGATTATCCCCTTGAAGAATACTGGAAGAGATACTGGGAAAGAGCCAATGATCTCATCCTTAATGTGAGAATCACCACAAGACCGGGAGTGATCGAGATCCTTGACTATTGCAAAGACAATGGCATCAAGATGGCTGTCGCATCTTCGTCCAAGAGATATGTGATCGACAGCTGCTTAAGCAATTCCGGAATAAAGGATTATTTTGATCACATCGTAAGCGTAGAGGATGTTAAGCAGACCAAGCCTGATCCCGAGATCTTTTTGAAAGCCATTGCGCACTTTGACATTGATAAGAATGAAGCACTGGTTTTTGAAGACGGGCATAACGGCGCCCAGGCTGCCATTAGAGGAAACTGCCCGCTGATCATTGTGGAAGATCTTGCGTATGTGAGCGAGGAAGACAGAGAAAAAGCAGTCATGGTCATAGATGATATCAGAAAGGCCATTGATTATATAGAAAAGGAAAATGAAAGAACCGCTGGCATTTAGACTTAGACCAAAGACCCTCGACGATATCCTGGGACAGAAACATCTGGTCGGCAAAGACGGAGTTATCAGAAAGTGTATTGAAAACGATACGATCTTTTCAAGTATCTTCTATGGACCTCCCGGTACCGGCAAGACTACCCTGGCCAGAGTCATCGCCAATGAACTGAAAAGACCCTGCCGCAAGTTCAATGCGGTTACCGGCAACAAGAAGGATCTCGATGCGATCTTTTTGGAAGCCAGGATGTCAGGACAGCTGATCCTGATCTGCGATGAGGTCCACAGGCTCAACAAGGACAAGCAGGATCTGCTGCTTCCGCATGTGGAAGACGGTTCGATCATCCTGATCGGAGCCACGACTGCCAATCCGTATCATTCGATAAATCCGGCCATCAGATCAAGATGCCATCTTTTTGAATTCAAGCCGCTAACTGATGATGATATAAAGCAGGGGATAAACAACGCACTAAAGGATGGACTTGATGGCGAGTACAGCATCGATGACGATGCGATCGAAGTGATCTGTGACTGTGTGAATGGCGATATCCGCTGGGCCTTGAACATCCTTGAACTCTCGGCCATCATCTGCAAGGATAAGCATATCGATAAAGAGACAGTTGAACAGAATTGCCGCAATGTGAACAACCGTTCATTCGGATCGGAAGACGGACATTACGATCTTCTTTCAGCCCTGCAGAAATCGATCAGAGGTTCTGATGTCAATGCGGCACTTTATTATCTGGCGCTACTTGCGCAATCCGGCGATGTGGAATCGATCGAAAGAAGACTGCTGGTGATCGCCTATGAAGATGTGGGACTGGCCAATCCTGCACTGGCTGCCCGCACGATAAGTGCCTGTCAGGCTGCCGAACACGTCGGCTTCCCGGAAGCGATCATTCCCTTGGGAGTACATATCATCGACCTGTGTCTTTCACCTAAATCAAGGACCGGTGTCGATGCCGTGCATAAAGCTCAGGGCATCGTCGATTCAAAGGCCTATGATATGCCTAAGTATCTTAGACTTACCCCGGTCGGCTTAAGCAAGGATGAACAGTATTCGTATGAACGCTATGACTGTTTTCATAAGATTCAGTATCTCCCTGATGAACTCAAGGACCTGAATCTGTTTGAATCATTCAATTCCAACCGTTATGAACAGCAGCTCAAGAGTATATATGAAGAGCTGAAAAAGAATAAACGTACTAGTGATCTGAAAAAACTTTATAAACAGTAACACCGGAGGACAGAAGATGAAATTTCTTAAGACAAACGAAAACACCAGCCGCTATGTGGACAATATTTTTTCAGTCGTGAATGCCGCCAAGGCTGATAAGAACGCTATCAATGCGACAGCCGGTTGCCTTTATGATGAAGAGGGCAGACTGTATACGTTCAAGTGTGTATTTGACGAAGAGAAAAAGATCACTCCGACGCAGAAGGCTGCTTATGCCTCATCTCCTTCAGGCAACAAACCGTATCTTGATTCCCTAATGGATTTTGTACTGGAAGGAAGAGTCTGCAACCATCGCGGAATAGTAGCTTCAGCCGGAGGCACCGGTGCCATCTTCATGGCGGTCAAGACCTGTCTGAGTGACGGGGATACGATCATCTATCCTTCGATCGCCTGGGGCAACTATAAAGTCATAGCCGATGAAAACAAC
>CADCPE010000186.1 GCA_902803275.1 uncultured Erysipelotrichaceae bacterium | reverse complement strand
TGCCATAGGTGCCAGACAGTTTGTTGTACAAGAAGCTGCAGAGATGATTGTATCATCCTTAGTCAAAGTCTTGTGGTTAACATTGTAAACGATTGTTGGAAGATCATTTCCTGCTGGAGCAGAAATAACAACCTTCTTAGCACCAGCATCGATATGAGCCTGTGCCTTAGCCTTGGAAGTATAGAAGCCTGTGCACTCTAATACTACATCTACATCTAATTCACCCCAAGGTAAATCAGCTGCATTTGGTTTTGCATAGATTGTGATTTCCTTGCCATCAACAGTGATAGAGCCAGGAACCTTTACAGTCTTGCCGTCTTCTTCCATTTCTGGTTCTTTAGAAGAAACTGTGTGTTTGTTTTCGCCAAAAGTACCGCAGTATCCACCCTGAGCAGAGTCATACTTTAATAAATTAGCTAACATCTTTGGGCTTGTTAAATCGTTGATAGCAACAACTTCGTAACCCTCAGCACCGAACATCTGACGGAAAGCAAGTCTTCCGATACGTCCGAAGCCGTTAATTGCAACTTTTACTGCCATAATGAAATTTTTCCTCCTATTTATGACTACATATATATTATAAGGTTTTTCTTTTTATTTTAAATATTTATTAGCTGAAAAAAAGGAAGATTTTCATCTTCCTTCATGTGCGTTTTTCTATTTGACAGTTACTTTAGTAATATGAGGCTGCGGGCCTTCATACCAGTAAAGGAAACCTTCAAGATCAAGGACCTGACCGACTTCCAGAGCTTCTACAGCTTCATAAGCTTCAGAGCCGTCATAGCACAGATATGATTCTACAACAAATGTATATGTCATACCGTCTTTTTCAACCTTGAAATACAGGTCATTACCCGGCTGTCCGGATCCGTCCCAGTTATACAGGAAAGCAGCGCCGTCATCATTTGATGCAACGACAGTTACATCAGAAATCTTTACTCTCTGGTTCATGTAGCCTGCAGGATCAGTAGGTAAAGCGCCGGTGATATCATAAGCTTCTGACAGCCATTTATCTCCGTCATCAATAACCTTTACGGAACTGTTGACAAGCTCGACTTCACCAGACCATTCAGATTTGGTTCCGGTTACCTGGACTTTCATGCCGTTAGCCAGACCGGTCCAGCCATTAGAATAATCTGTTGATTCGACCAGTTTAGCGTAGTCTTCTTCAGAGATGTTGTTGACATCTTCACCGCTGCCTTCGCAATATACGAAGTAGCCGCCGTCTTTGTTCTGAAGATAGAGTTTTGCGCCGTTCCAGTAAGACTGAACAGCCTGAACATATGCTTCAACAGTGACTTCAGCAGATCCGTCAGTCGGCAGTGACGTATACTCTTCATAGCTTGTGATCTTTACATCATCAACAGGTGCAGGAGCAGGTTCAGGTTGAGGTTCTTCCTTCTTCTGGCATCCGCAGACACATCCTATCAGCAATAAGCTGACCAGTAAAAACAATAATTTTTTCATATTCTTTTCTTCCTTTATAAGGCTTTGCCTTAACACACATATAATAAACCAAAAACGGTTATTTGTTTAGCTTTTTACACTTTTGAAGTAATAAATACCGATGAATACCCAGAGAGAAGCTAAAGATATAAGCAATATCTTTGAGCCTAACGGCAGCGGCCCAAGATCCCTACTTCCCGTTACGGCGCTTGCCTGATCAAGATGATACAAAGAGATCGTATCCTCATAGAGTTTTTCTATGTATGCATTATCGACATTTTCTTTTCTTCTTGTTGCTTTGCAGGTATTTTCAATCAGGTTGCCTGCCGCTTCTCTTAATGAAGCCGAGCCGTTGAACACTGCTGTCACAAAAGTGTTCTCCGTATTATCTATCAGCAGTTTTGCAGCTTCGATCTTTGTTTTGTAATGCAATCGATTGTCTTCCCCTGCTCTAGAAAGATAGTCCTGATATTCAGCAGAATTCAAAGCCTTATAGGTTACCGGAATATAGCCCTCCGTCTGGGCATAGCCTATCTGGATATCGTTGCTCAACAAATACTGGGCAAACAGCCAAGAAGCCAGCACTTCATCGGGATCCTTCTTATTGAAGATGCATAAAGAAGGACCTTGTGAGATCATCTTTATATTCTCCGTATCATACTGCGGTATCGGTCTGACGATCGTTTCGAAGCGGACGATGTTGTCTTCCGGTATATCTATCAGTGGCGCATCTGAACCCATCCAGGTTGCTCCGGCAGTTGAATCTATCGCAAATATACACTGACCGGCATTGAGGAAATTCGCCGGATAGGAAGATATCTTGAATGTAGAGAAAGCTCCTGTTTTAGTGTGAGAAGCGATATCAAGAAGGATATCTCTTGTCTGATCATTGAAGATCAGAATGCTGCCGTCTGAATCGGAGTATGGTGCATTCAGCTGTTTCAGCATTGAGATCATCATATTGTCGGTCGACTTGTAGATGAATGGGATCATGATCTTCTGTTTGTTGATCAGGAAGTTTCCTTCTTCATCCTTGGCCATTGCCGCTTCAGATACTTCAAATATGTAATCCCAGGTCAGTACATCCGGGATCTCATATCCCAGTTTTTCAACATAGTCTTTATTTATATATGTAACTTCCGTTGAACGCATATAGGGAAGCGCATAATAGTTACCGTTAATGATGCACTCATCAAGGAATTCCTTTACGACCTCATCAACGGTTGGCGAAGCAAAACGAACTTCACTGCCCCCAAGTCCGTACTTTTCATCTTTCATTAAAGGATCAAGAGGAACGACCGTATTGTTTCCGGTTATGTAAGTAGCGATATGATCCGGATAAGTGATGCAGACGTTTGGCGTCGTACCGGTAGAGATGTTGGTTATGACATCGTTGTATATACGTGAATAGTCTGTATAAAGCTTCAGGTTTACAGTAATATTCGGATAAAGATCCTGAAAATCACTGATGGCCTTTTTATAGACATTTACCTGATTGATATTCGTATCGTTCTTGGCCCAGAAGCTGATCTCATAATGTCTGCTGTCATCGAACTCTTCAGGTATGACAAAGGAATCAGAAGCTATTTTGCCATGACAGCCAAACAGCGCCAGACACAGTACGCCAAGGAACATGAATTCTATAAGCTTTTTCATCCTTTTGTGCCTCCTCTTGATACGCCTTCCATGATCTTGTTGTGAAAGATCAGAAAAATGATGATCAGCGGTACGGAAATGACGACAACTGCAGCCATCATGGCCGGAATGTTTTCGCGTCCGAAACCGGATTCCCTTATAGTCTGGATGCCGTTGGAAACCAGGAAGTAGTTTTCGTCGTCTGTTATCAGTCTAGGCCAGACGTAGGCGTTCCAGCATTCAATGACTTTAAGGATGACAATGGTAACGATCGTCGGAGCACAGATCGGGATCATGACTTTCCAGAGATACTTGAAATCGCTGGTTCCATCGACCTTGGCAGCCTTATAAAGCTCATCAGGGATCTGTTCAAAGTTCTCCTTTAGCAGGTAGATATAGAATACGCTGGTAACGCTTGGCAGAATCAGACCCAGATAGCTGTTTCTCAATCCGGCATTGGTGATGGTGACGAAATTGGTGATGATGACAAGTTCGTTAGGGATCATCATCATTGAAAGAAAGATCGTAAAGACGAGATCCTTGCCTTTGAACTCCAGGATACTGAAAGCAAAGGCTGACAGGATGACAACGATCATCATCAGCAAAGTAGTTATGAGCGTAAAGATCAGCGTATTGAGAAAATACCTGGCCAGCGGAACAGCCGTAAAAGCCAGAACGTAGTTTTCGATCGTCGGCGACAATGTGAAAAACTGCGGTATGTATTCCGCATTATAGGAAGCATACGACTTTATCGAAGTCAGAAGCATCCAGTAGAACGGGAAAAGAACAATTATCGCCCAGATGATCAGCAAAGAAAAAACCGCTGTCATAAACAGGATGTTTTTGAGCTTTCTTTTTCTTTCCAGTTTTTTGATCTTATTCATCTCAGTCATAAAAAACGTTCTTCTTTGAAACCAGCAGATTGATGACCGTAATCGTCAAAACGATCGCAAAAAGAATCAGAGCGGCTGCTGAAGCGAAAGAAGGATAACCTCCCGAATTGCCATATA
>CADCPE010000185.1 GCA_902803275.1 uncultured Erysipelotrichaceae bacterium | reverse complement strand
CGTCTGGATCGTCCTGGAGGATTTCCGCAGGATCGCCGAAGCGATGGCCTGCAGGATCATCCTCATCGATGAAGAAAAAGAAACGGCAGAACAGTTCTGCGGATCATACGATCCTGATAGGTTTATCAACAGGCCGGCCAATATGATCCCTGCCTATGACGTGATCAAGACCTGGAAGACGGCGATCGGTGAAAGCGGCTTCCTTATCCTGCAAAACGAGTATGATTTTGATTTCCTGGAAGATATCGATCCGATCTGGTATCGCTCACTTAAGGAAAACGGCATTAAAAGCCTGATAATAACTCCTTTAATCAGACTGCGCAATACGATCGGCTATATGTATCTGATCAACTACAACATTGAAAAGACAGCTGATCTAAGAGAACTGATCGAGATCATGTCCTATGTCCTTGGTTCAGAGATCGCCAACAATCAGATGGTCAACAAGCTTGCGCTGATCAGCGGAACTGATGGACTTACAGGTCTGAACAACCGCTATACCTTCAAGCAGCGTCTGGAAAGCATCCATAACGACAGGCTTGAGAATTTCGGTATCGTCAATATGGACCTGAACGGATTAAAAGGCGTCAATGACAGTGAAGGCCACGATAAAGGCGATGCCTACATCCTGGAATGCGTCGAAGCCATGAAGAAGGTCTTTGACAGGGAAGATCTGTACCGCGTAGGCGGTGATGAATTCCTGGCGATACTCAGTCCAATCAGCAAAGAAGAATTTGAGGAACTGGTTAAAAGGATCAAGGATATCGTAAACAAGGATGAGCGGATCTCAATGGCCATCGGTTCATTCTGGAGCAAGGGGAACACTTCCACAACAGATGCGTTAAGAAAAGCGGATGAGGAAATGTACGAAAACAAGAAAGAGTACTATGCCAGACATCCGGAACTTGACAGAAGACACAACAAATAAAAAGTCGGAATTTATTTCCGACTTTAGTTTTTAATCGACACCAAACAGCAGTTCCTTGTAGGTAGGCATTGGCCAGTATTGCCTGTCGCTGATCAGGTCAAGCTCATCACAGTTTTTCCTGATCGAATCCATTAAAGGGATGATCTTATCGTGATAAAAGAACGATCTTTTCAAGGCGTCATCTGGAAGCTGCCTGAGAGATCTTTCGATCAGTTCCATATCCTTGAGGATATCTTTTTTCAGTTTTCTAATCCTGTTTAGGGTCTTAACTTCATAGGATGACGGATCATAGATATCAAGCTGTTTTGAAAGCATTACGCCGTCTTTCAGCGTGTTTTCAAATTCCTGGTTGGCAGGCAATATATCCTTCTTCAGCATGTCTTCAAGTGTCTTGACTTCGATGTTGACGGTCTTGTAGTACTGCTCCAGATAGATCTCGTAGCGGGAGTGAAGTTCAGCTTCACTCAGCACCTTGTGATCCGCAAATACCTTCACATTCTTTTTGTCAAGAAAATGAGAATAGGCTTCAGGAGTAGAGGAATAGTTGCTCAGACCTCTTTTTTCTGCTTCCTTTATCCAGGCTTCATCATAGCCATTGCCATTGAAGATGATGCGCTTGTGCTTTCTGATCGTTTCCTTGATCAGTTCGTGGATCGCATCGTTGAGATCGTCGGCCTTTTCAAGAGCGTCCGCGAAGTATTTGAGCTCTTCGGCCACGACGACATTGAGCACCATGTTCGGTGTCGAGATCGATGCGCTTGATCCCGGCATTCTGAATTCAAACTTGTTTCCGGTAAAGGCGAACGGCGAAGTTCGGTTGCGGTCGGTGTTGTCTGAAGGGAAAGACGGGATCGCATGGACGCCAAGCTGCAGGTTGTTTTTCTTTCTGTTGGCATAGACGCGGTCTTTTTCAATGCTTTCAAGTATTTCGCTGAGTTCATCACCCAGAAAGATCGAGACGATAGCCGGAGGGGCTTCCGAACCGCCCAGACGGTGATCGTTGCCGGCTGAAGAGATGGATATCCTTAAAAGATCCTGGTATTCATCGACAGCCTTGATCACGGCGCAAAGGAAGATCAGAAACTGGGCGTTCTCGATCGGGGTGTCACCGGGTTCCAGAAGATTGACACCGGTGTCGGTCTTTAATGACCAGTTGTTGTGCTTGCCTGAACCGTTTAAGCCCGCAAAAGGCTTTTCATGAAGGAGACATTCAAGGCCGTGTCTCTTGGCGACTTTCTTCATGATCTCCATTGTCAGGTTGTTCTGGTCGGCCGAGACGTTCACGGTCAGAAAATTGTTTGCCAGCTCATGCTGGGAAGGGGCAACTTCATTGTGTTCGGTCTTGGCCTGTATACCCAGGATCCACAGTTCCCTGTTGAGGTCTTTCATGAATTCCTGGACTCTGGTCTTGATGGAACCGTAGTAGTGATCGTTCATTTCCTGGCCTTTGGCAGGAAGAGCGCCGATCAATGTGCGGCCTGTAAGGATCAGGTCTTCTCTTTGATCATAGTATTTCTTATCGACCAGGAAGTATTCCTGCTCGGCACCGGCCGTAGCTTTGACGTGGCTGGCCTTGGTGTTGCCGAAGATCTTGAGGATCCTCATG
>CADCPE010000184.1 GCA_902803275.1 uncultured Erysipelotrichaceae bacterium | reverse complement strand
CTGGCCTTTGTGGTCATCATCAATCTGACGCAGGTCAATATCTCTGAAAGGATCAGAGAGATCGCTACCTTGAAGGTCCTTGGTTTTACCGATCAGGAAGTCAATACGTATATATTTAAGGAGATCATGCTGCTGTCTTTGATCGGCTGCATAGTCGGAATTCCGATCGGCATCGTTGAACATAAATTTATCATGTCTGTCATCAATCTGGAAATGATAATGTATGGCGATCAGATCAAACTGATGTCTTATGTTTATTCAATACTCATTACGATCGTATTCACCATTATAGTCCTGCTGTTTATGAGAAAACCGCTGAAAGAAATAGATATGGTTGAATCGCTCAAGAGTGTTGAATGATCTGTTAGAAAGAAGGCTATTTGTTAGATGAAAAACGGAACTTATCCATATTATGAAATGCCTGAAATCAAGACCTTAAGGGAACTGGTAGAGTACGGCAAGAAAAAAAGAGGAGATGAACCTTTTCTTTTCAACAGCAATAATGAATCCATCAGCTCAAAAGATTTCGCTGATTTCAACAGGGAATTAGGAACATTCATAATAAATAAGGGTTTGAACAAAGCCAATATCGGCATCATCGGTGAGAATACCGGTGAATGGTGTATCGCTTTCTTTTCCATCATCAACAGCGGCAACACCGTAGTTCCTCTGGACAGGAATCTGAAGAAGGAAGAAATAATCGAACTGATCGAAAGATGCAGCTGTAAAGCGATCTTCTATTCGCAAAAGGACAAGAAGATCATTGAAGATCTCAAAAAAGATATTCAGTGCTATCCATTAAGTGACATTTACAAGTATCGCGAAGAAGGCAGTAAATCTATCGCTGAAGGCGATGATTCATATGACCGGCTCATTATAGATAAAGATGATCTGGCGACGATCGTCTTTACTTCCGGAACCTCGGGAGTGATGAAAGGCGTCATGCTGAGCCACTATAATCTGATGAGTGATGCTGTCAGCTGCTGCAAGCATGTCGTTGAACATGATACCCAGATCTTTCTGCCTCTGCACCACACATTCCCTTGGGCCGGAGCGATGTTTGCGGTCATCCTCTGTGGCGGTACCGCTCATTTCAGCTCCAACATGAGGCGATTGCTGAAAGACCTGCAGGACAATCACCCGCAGAATCTCTCAGCTGTTCCAATGATGGTCGAAATGATGTATAACGGCATCTGGGCCAGTGCCAGAAAAAACAAACAGGAAAGAAAGCTGAAGTTCGCTTTGAAACTGAGCAGATTCCTGATGAAGCTGGGCATAGATAAGCGCAGAGAGATCTTCAAGGAGATCCACGACAATTTCGGTGGAAATCTGGAAGTGATCATCTGCGGCGGTGCCACGCTTGACAAGAAGATCGAAAATGATCTTTATGATCTAGGTATCCATGTACTGGTCGGATACGGCATCACGGAATGCTCGCCGGTCGTAGCTGTAAACAGACCGCACGACTACCGTTTCGGCAGCGTAGGCAAAATACTGCCTTGCAACAAAGTCAAAATAAAAGACCCTGACAAGGACGGTATCGGTGAAATACTCGTTTCCGGTACAAACGTCATGAAAGGCTACTATAAGGATCCGGAATCCACTGCCGAAGTATTTGAAGGTGAATGGTTCAAGACCGGTGATTACGGAAAGATCGATAAGGACGGATTCCTCTATATTACCGGCAGAAAGAAGAATCTGATCATTCTCTCTAATGGCGAAAATGTATCACCGGAAGGGATCGAGATAGAGCTGATGCGGCTTCCGTATGTAAAAGAAGTCGTCGTATACGAGGAAAACGGCGATATAGTCGGCGAGTTCTATCTGGATGAAGAAAATTATTCTGAAGCACGGACGATGCTGAAGAATGATGTTGAATTCTACAACAGATCCGTCCAGTACTATAGGAAGCTTGGAAGGATCAAGATCAGAAATATCCCGTTTGAGAAAACGACGACCATGAAGATAAAGAGATATCTGATCAACAACGATAATAAGGATCAATAGAAAAAAACAGATCTCTGAACGATCTAATCGGCGATATGACCTCAATCATATCGCCTTTTTTGAAGCCGTGATTCTATTTGTTTGATCCTTTAATTGATTTGATACTTGTGAAAAAGGCACCGAGGAAAAGGCCGAGGTAGAAACTGATGAATCGC
Source organism: uncultured Erysipelotrichaceae bacterium (assembly GCA_902803275.1). Taxonomy (GTDB): domain Bacteria; phylum Bacillota_I; class Bacilli_A; order Erysipelotrichales; family Erysipelotrichaceae; genus Colivicinus. The sequence continues at coordinate 98 of CADCPE010000184.1, read as the reverse complement.
CAGATCAGCATGACAGCCAGAAGATCGCTTCCTTTGATTATGGAAGAAAAGAACAAAGAGAAGATCAGTTCCTGACCGCCAGCTCCGCCCGGAGTAGG
>CADCPE010000183.1 GCA_902803275.1 uncultured Erysipelotrichaceae bacterium | reverse complement strand
GACCTGGGATACATGGATGAAGAAGGATTCGTTTACTTCAAAGGCCGCTCTAAGAGAATGATCATCTCTTCCGGCTACAATATCTATCCGGCTCAGCTGGAAAATGTTCTGGATGCACATGAAGCAGTAGAAATGTCCTGCGTCATCGGCGTTCCAGATTCATACAAGATGCAGAAAGTAAAAGCCTTCGTAACGCTCAAGAACGGCATCGAAGCTTCTGATGAAGTAAAAGAAAGCATCATGGCTCATTGCCGCAAACATCTGGCAAAATATGAAATGCCATATGATATTGAATTCAGAGAAGAAATGCCTAAGACTCTTGTCGGCAAAGTCGCCTACAGACAGCTTGAAGAAGAGGAACTGGCCAAGATCAAAGCTCAGGAAGAAACTAAAGAATAAGGCGTGAAAAATTCATGCCTTTTTCATGCCAATTTAAAGGAGGTCTTAGGACCTCCTTTATGATTATTCCAATCCGACAAGATACGAATAGACTGGCTGACCGCCATCTACGATCTCTAGTTCCAATGATGAATTCTCTTCGATATATTTTTCGATCTGCGCTACTTCATCATCATTTCTGTTTTCACCGACAATAACAGTTATAAGATCCTTGTCATCGTTTTCAAACAGATTATCAAGAAGTTTCTTCATAACTGCGAGTCTGTCTTTATCACAGGCAACTATGCCTTTGTTGGCAATAGCCATATAATCGCCCTCTTTTACTTCAACGCCTTCATAGGTCGTATCCTTGATCGCGTAGGTCACACTTGCAGAAAGAACATTGCTGATGACTTCCTTGAGCTCTTCAAGATTCTTGTCAGGTTCAGCATTCCTGTCGAACATGCCTGCAGCGGACAAACCGGCCTGGATCGATTTTGTCTCCAGAACGAATACGTTGCGATCTTCGCAGACTGCTTTAGCCTGCTGAGCCGCAAGGATGATGTTGGAATTATTCGGCAGGATAAAGATATTTTCACAGTAATAGAGATCTTTGATGACCTTGACGAAATCTTCAGTTGACGGGTTCATTGTCTGACCGCCCGATACGATCACATCAACACCAAGCTCCTTAAACAGTCTGCATACCCCATCGCCTGCCGCAACGGAAATTAGACCATACTTCTGTGCAGGTTTTTCTTCTTTAGGTTTCTCAGCCTTCTGGTTTCCTGAAGCATTGGCGATGATCGTTGAATGCTGTTCCTGCATATTCTCGATCTTCAGCTTGATGAATTCACCATATCTTTGACCGATGTTCAATGCATCACCAGGCTTAAGCGTATGTACGTGGACCTTAACCAGATCATCATCTTTAACTACGACAAGCGATTCTCCGCCCATGTCGGTAAGTTTCTGTTTCAGGATCTTTTCATCAAACTTCTTGATATAGTTTTCGTCGAGTCTGACGATAAATTCCGTACAGTAACCGAATTCTTCGTTTTCCAGCAGCAAGGCAGGATTTACTTCGCTTTCTGCCTTCTTTTCCGCAAAATCAACAGGATGGCCGTCTATATATGCTTTGAAACCTTCAAAGATCTTCAGTAAACCGGCGCCGCCTGAGTCAACGACGCCAACCTCCTTTAATACAGGAAGATAATCTGGTGTGTGCTCAAGAGATTCCTTTGAATAGGCACATAATTTATCAAAATATGTATTAAGATCAAACGGAGCATTTTCATAATCGTGGTTTACATACCACGAAGCTTCTCTTATGACCGTAAGGATTGTACCTTCAACAGGCTTCATGATAGCTTTATAGGCAACTCTGGCGCCGTTTTCAAATGCTTCGGCCACTTCCTTTGTATCGATCAATTCCTGACCTTCGATACTTTGATAGAAACCGCGGAAAATCTGAGAAGTAATGACGCCGGAATTTCCCCTTGCACCCATTAAAAGGCCACGGGAAAACGCTTTGGCAACATCGCTGAGACTGTCGGAGTTGCATTTCAATGCCTCATTGTATCCGTTGGTGAATGTCATTGACATATTGGTACCCGTATCACCGTCAGGTACAGGGAAAACATTAAGCGTATTTATCTCTGAAGCATGGTTTTCCAGGTTGGCACAGCCGGACCTGAGCATCTCCTTGAACTGATTGACATCTATCCTATCCATTGACACGTATTCCTTCTACGTGAACATTCACGCTGTCGATATCGATATTCAAAGATTTTTCAAGAGAATACTTGACTCTTTGCTGAAGGCCGATAACAACTTCCGAGATCTTTACTCCGTAGGATATTACGACATAAACATCGATCTGAATCCCGTCTTTACGGTCTTTGATTAAGATGCCTTTGGAATAGTTTTCTTTTTTCAGCAATGCTGAATATCCATCAACAAGGTAATTCTTCGAAATCATACCAACGATACCATAGCATTCATTTACGGTTGTACCGGCCAATGATGCGATGGCATTGTCTGAAATATTGATCTGGCCAAATTTCGTTTTTCTATTAATAGGCATTTTTATACCTCCGATTAACTATTTAATTATAACAAATTATCAATTTGTATAAATACCTACCGTGAAACTGCATCGACAAAATAAGAAGTTTTCAAACTATTTAAAATATTATTTTAGACGGTGGATAAGCGTCTAAACTGCTGCCTGGAAAATGATTATAGAACGTTTATATTCTGCCTGTTTGTAAATTTGAATGATTTTGCTTAAATTCAAATCGATAAGCATTATAAAGATCATGATTGTATGATAAAATATTTAAGTCAAAAAGACTCGAAAGGAAGAAAAAATGAGCAAGAAATACGTTTATATGTTTGCAGAAGGAAATGCAAACATGCGTGAACTCCTTGGCGGTAAAGGTGCCAATCTGGCAGAAATGGCCAGCTTAGGCTTACCAGTACCTTACGGTTTCACTATCACTACAGAAGCATGCAATGCCTATTATGATGATGGTAAAAAGATCAACAAGGATATCATGTCACAGATCAATGTGGCTTTAGGCAAGCTTCAGAAACAGGCCGGAAGAAAACTCGGCGATGCCAAGAATCCTCTTCTGGTTTCTGTAAGATCAGGTGCCAGAGCTAGTATGCCTGGTATGATGGATACGATCCTCAACCTCGGTATCAATGACGAAGTTGCAGAAACTATCGCCAAAAAGACCAACAATGAAAGATTTGCTTACGATTCATATCGTCGTTTCATCCAGATGTTCTCTGATGTAGTTATGGAACTCTCAAAGAAGAGATTCGAAGAGATCATCGATGAGATCAAGGAAAAGAAAGGCGTCAAACTCGATACTGAACTTGATGCCAACGATATGAAGGAACTCGTTAAGAGATTCAAGGAATTCTACAAGAAAGAACTGAAGGAAGATTTCCCTCAGGACACAAAAGTCCAGCTGGAAAGAGCTATTGAGGCTGTCTTCAGATCTTGGAACAACCCGCGTGCTATCTTCTACCGTAAAGAAAACGATATCCCTTCTTCTTGGGGTACTGCGGTTAACGTACAGATGATGGTATTTGGAAACATGGGTGATGATTGTGGTACAGGTGTTGCCTTCACAAGAAACCCTGCTACTGGT
>CADCPE010000182.1 GCA_902803275.1 uncultured Erysipelotrichaceae bacterium | reverse complement strand
CGGTGTCTTGTATTTGAAGGTGATACCGTACATGCCAGGTTCAGAGATACCAGGAACCGCATCAGAGAATGCGCACGAGAACGCCAGTGATCTGCGATCAGGATCCTTCGCCTTGATGCCTACTGCCAGGCAGGCAGCAGCCTGCGTATACTGGAACAGGAATCCGGCCGTTGCGGTCAGAGGGTTCTTGCCCAGCTGCTGGCCCATGGCCATTGCGACAGCCATCATGTTGAAGTGCATGCCGGTAATGACGATGAACGGATAGAATGCCGAGAACAGGCAGATCAGGATCGGTCCAAAACCAGGGATATGGAACAGAGAGATCAGTAAGCCCGCAAATGCCGTTGAGAGTCTGTGGCTGATCGGAGCCAGTACCAGCAGAGCCAGCGGAGCCATGATCAGGATCTCAAGGGTCGGAACGAAGACGAAACGGATGTTCTTTGGAATGATCCTGTTTAGGAACTTTTCAACATAGCTCTGTACGAATACACAGGCGATGACCGGAATGATCGTGCTGGTGTAGTCGCCAGGATAGATCGGAATGCCAAACAGGGATCCGGCATTGCCTGTTCCAGGAACGATCGTTGGAGGTCCGCCCGGATTAGGGATGGTATAGCCGGCACCGGCTTTGACCAGTTCAAGGAATGTAGGATGGATCAGGATCGCACCCATCAGGATGCCCATAGCAGTCTTGACACCGAATCTCTTGGCGGCTGCATAGCCGACAAAGACCGGCAGGAACCAGAAGGCTACATTATAGATCCATGTGAGTGTTGCAATAGTCGGTGAATCAGCCGGAACGATCTTGAAGTTGACAAGGATCATTACGATCGACTGCAGCATGCCGCATGCCAGCAAAGCCGGCAGGATCGGGAATACGCAGGATACGATAGCCGGGAAGATAGATCCCAGGATCTCCTTGACGCTCTTCTTTTTCTTTGTGAGTTCAGGGTCGAGGTTCTCATCGATAACTGCAGCTCTTTCAATACCGGTCTCCTTGATAAAGGCTTCATAGACTTCGGTTATGTCGTTGCCGATAATGACCTGGACCTGGTCGCCGATCATCTGCGCACCGATGACGCCAAGCTTTTTGATCTCATCGAGCTTGACCAGGCTCGTATCCTTAGGTGTGATACGCAATCTGGTCAGACAGTGAGCGGCATGAGCGATGTTATCTTTTCCGCCGATCAGTTCAACGATCTGGGAGGCAAGCTGCTCAAAATCTTTTGCTGTTTTTGCCATAGTGTTTTTTCCTTTCTTTCTAGATAATTATGTTTTATTTTGATATCCCCTTAAACAGGATATTAAAACCTTGCTGATACTATTCGATGAAGCCGAAATTCATGTTGTGTTTCAGCAGATCGAGCAGGAACATCTCTTCTTTTCTGATCCTTCCTGCATAGTTCATCGAACCATCGTTGCGGATCTTTTTTCTGGCAATATGGACTTCACCTTTATAGCGCGCAACATTGTCGTTGATGATCAGCACATCTCCGTTTTCAAAGTATTCCTTATCGCATTTCCTGGCCAGAATAGGTGTATAACGGAAGTCGAAGCGTCCCCATCTTGATCTGATGATCGTGTGGGTATATTCAGAGACGTTGTGCTTGTTGAATTCAAACAGCAGGCTTCTTTCACTTTCAGATAATCCTTCTGATGGCTCGATCTTCAATGGAACTCTTTCGATGTCACCGATCGGGATCTGATCCCTGATGCCCGGGAAGTAGAACGGACGATCCTCACCATAGACATAGATCTGTTTCATCGTTTCCGCCACTTCTTTCAATTCATCTTCCGAGGCAAAGGCGTTGCCGATGATCAGTTCATCTGATCCCAGTGCCAGATTGTGTCTTACCTGCAGACCGATCGGCAGATCTCTGTCGATCTCGATGGTCGGAAGTCCGTCTGATATCGGCCAGGGACCATGGGTTCCTTTCTGTGTGGAAGTGATGAAGATCTGGGTCTTCATTCCTTCCTTTTTAAAGAAGCTGTTTGTGGCGATGATATCTTCATCATCGGCGCCGGTATTTCTTAAAGGATAGAAATTGTAGGATCCGATGATCCTTTCCTTATTGCCGCCGATCTCAATGATGTGCTTCACGCTGTCGACCAGGCTCGCATTGAGCTGTACGCCCAGGCCTTCCTTGTTGTTGACGATCTGCACATCGCGCTCATCGTTGAACATCAGATCAAGTCTCAAGACATCCAGGCCCATTTTCTTAAAGAAGGAGAGATCATCTGCTGTAGCTTTTACCTGCATGAAGAATCTGGCGTTGCAGTCGCCGTAGACCTGCATATCATAGCGGTGCGCCACATCACAAAGATTTTTGAAATATGCGAGGATCTCATCAAGTGAACCCTCAACCGAAAACAGTGAAGTGAAGACCTTGCTGAAGCCGTATTTCTTGGCCAGGGCAAGATACTCTTCTATCTCCTGTCTTTTTTCCTGTTCGGGGTATAAAGATACGCCTAACGATAACATTCATCCCTCCAAATATTGATTATCTATATTTAATGAAAAAACTCCGCGACATCATTAAAACAAAAACGGAATATTTTTGTCTTAAGGATAAGCCTCGGAGTTCGAGTAACAAACCTTAACTTCTATCTATATACTAATACAGTAATGAAAGCGCTGTCAATATGTTCACTGCTCTTCGATCCTGCTTATCAGTCTGTTGATGTGAATGGACAGATACAGCAGCTCTTCATTGCTTATCACTGTGCCGAATTTCTCTTTGAGATAATCCTTTATCCTGCCGGCACATTCAACTGATCGCGTATATTTCTGTCTTACCTGATCATAGATCTCCCTGTTCTGGGATTCGATCTGTTCGTTGTTCATGAGCCTTCTGATCAGATAATCTAGGTGCGTAACAAAACGGCTGTAATTGAAGCTGTTCCTGTCAATTTTCTTGGTGAAATCTTTTTCAATGATCTCCGTGATCTCCTCGATGTAATCAACAGTATTGACGATCTGCTTGTCCTCTTTGATACTGTCGTTGATAAAATGTATGGCGATCGTACCGGCTTCCTGACGCGGAAGTCTGGTGCCGGTCATCCTCTTAATGATATCCAGTGCATCCAGAGCCACATTCATCTCATCGGGATAAAGCTGGGTGATGTCCTGGATCAGCGGCTGAGGAAGATAGATGTTCTTGTCTTTTCTTTCGATCGCAAACTGCAGATGATCGGCCAATGCGATGGCTGAAGAGGAAGGAAAGATCACTGACAGCTTTTCCGCTGCATAGTCAATGATGTAGATGGCCGTGTTTATCACAACAGTCGGCAAGGCTCTGATGATGCCGTAATCGCTGTCCTTGATGTTGTAGAAGGTGCGGTTTATCGCATTGAGAGGGATCTCCTCTCCGTCTTTATAGAAGCCGACGCCCTTGCCGAAAACCACGACTTCCCTTCCTTTGGAGTCGAGACACTGCGCGACATTATTGTTGATGTTTTTGATTACTTTCATTGCCTGCTGATAATGTTATTTTATGATAAAT
>CADCPE010000181.1 GCA_902803275.1 uncultured Erysipelotrichaceae bacterium | reverse complement strand
GTAAAAAAGAGGAAACATCTGTCTTCATCGGATCTGTTTATAGATAATGCCAGCTCTTCGACTTTTTTCAGACTGTCTTCGGAAATTTCAAAGTTATAAGTTTTAAGTCCTTTTACGGTCGGGCCACCAGTTTTTAATATAATAGTGGCGTTAGGAGGATCGAAAAGATCAAGACGATATCCTGCAGGTGCATCCATTGTCACAGAAAACAGGCATGTTCCGGACGTCGTTCTTTTTATTGAATACTCATAATCAGTGATTCCCTGAATAGTGTTTTCTATTGCGGCCATCTCCTCCAGATACTGTTCGTTGTCATAGATATCATCCCGGTCATTCAGATTGATCGTATTAAGATCATACCGGTCAAGAACACCAAAATTCTCATAGTCCAGCAGGTTATTCAAATTGAACTGATAGTTGCTTGTACCCTGTATTCCCTTCTTGCTTTCTTCCATCAGTGCCTGAGCATATCTGTACTGTGCTTTATAGAAAGAAGCAGCTCTGGAAAATTTTTTATCCCTGGCACGCAGATATGTGAAATAGAAGTAGTAGAAATTGCTGTTTTTCATCCTGCCGACACTGACACTGTTATCTACGCCGTTGTTGGAGATGATATGAGTAGCCGAGAAAACGCCGACTGCTTTACCCCTTAGAGCTTCGGTAGTCAGATTGTTGCTCATGCCTTCTCCGTTGTTACAGGTCCACATATCAAGATAATAACAGTTGTCATCAAGCAAAGAATTGATATTGTCTGTATTGAAAAGTGATTCCCTTATTTCCTTGTTGTTTTCATAATAACAGATATCCACATTCTTCTTTTGACCATGAGTGTTGATCAGAAACTCTACCGGTTTCTCACTGTTTATCTGTTCAAGATTGGCCTTGCTCATATCTCCTTTTACTTCGGTAGTGACCGGATACTGTCCTCTTTGATTTCCATACAGCACATAGTCCTGATCCAGCAGCATATAGTCTTTACACATTCTGTTTAAGAAATAGCCCATATCATCGCTGTGTTTTGCTTCAGCAAATATCGGATTTGAGAAGTTGACCAGGGTCAGTTTTCTTTCTTTTGTCTCATCAACGAATTTCAGATACTTTTCAAAAAAGGTACTGAATTCTCCTTTTGTAAGCGGCAGTCTTGCCAAAGGATACTGAGGAATCAGATCAACATCGACATTGTTCGCAAACTGATAATATACAGAATAGTCTTCTCCAAGATCAGTAACATCGTTATTAAGATTCTGATATAGATAATCCGAATAAAATGTTCCTGCGCTATCAATGGTCTTGGCATCCATCAAGGCTTCATACTTGATTTCAAAAGGGGCAACACAATTCACATCACCGATGATCTGTATACCGGCAATCCGGCCTCTGTGTTTCTTGTGATGTTCTTTCAAAGCCGTATACATACTCTGCGCACTGCCAAAACCTTTACAGTCAAACAGCACATAATCACAGGTAATGAACTCATCAGCATAACGGTTTATCGCCTGAAGATCTTCTTCCGTAACTTTGTCGCTGTTATAAATGATATAAACATATTCCAGAGAATCCAGATAGGCTTCCCTTAATTCATACGCATCTTCATCTCTTCCGACTCTTTCCAGAACACGGCTGATGAATTCAATCGGATCGAATACTCTAAGGCCGTTGCCATTGCGATAAGCTGTATCTATGACAAGCTGTCTGATTTCGTTCTCTGTAAGCGTATTATCAATACTCAGTGCAATACAATACACACCGAGAGAATAAGGCATGGTCCAGCTGAGCCCTCCCTTATCGTCATACTGATAGGTACTGTTGCTGTTTAATGTTGTTCTGGAAGCAGCCGGCATAGCGCCGATCCCTTCCTTGCCATAAGAAAGGAAATCCAGATTTTCCTTATTGTTCCTATCGGAAAACAGTTTGAAAGCTCCGGCTCCGTTCTCTCCGCAGAACCATATCATGATTCCTTCGTCATTGCATCTTTTGACTGCATCCAGAACATCCTGATAATACTTCTCGTTTGGCCTCGGATTATTTGAAAAACCGGCCATCCTGATTTTCTTGTCCTCAGGCAGTTTTCTGTTCTGCTTGATAAGTTCATCCATGCATGTGACCCAATACTGCTGCTGGTCTTCTTTCATTGACGGATAAGAGAAATAATACAGATTTACACCAGGAGCTGTTCCCAGATTTTTTCCGCAAAGAAGAGAACTGGTAGCCTGTCCATGCATTTCATCATCCTTATCGGCAAGGTTGAAATTGTAGACAAGACTATCTGCTATCTCATAATCAGGAACATCATTGATTGGCTGATCTATATAAGCAACATTGATTCCTTCACCGGTATATCCGAGTTCATGCAGAGTTCTGATACCCAGACCAGGATCAGCACCCCAAAGATACACTGCATTATATGAATCAAGAGGATTCACATCATTTACATCAACAGTTTCTTCCGGAATTGTTTCCGGTTCAGTTACTTCCTCTTCCTGCCTTTTTTCGCACCCGCTAAGTAGTATAAGCAGACACATAAGAAATGTAATTATTCTTTTCATATTCAATGACCTCAACTTTATTATATTATTGTTTTCTTTTAACACTATCCTATATCCATTTCAGTATCTTTATTATCTGAACAAAAAATTAATGTACAATTTATTCGAAATACATAATGAAAAAGATACTTAAAACAATACTGATCGCATCAGTGTCCATAGCCGCAATTATCTCGCTTATCATTGGGATCTTTTTTCTGGTGTTCTATCTGAAAGAAAAAGAATTCCAGAAGTATTCAGGACACGGTTTCGCCTATATGCATGGCTATTCTTCAAGTGATTTTACCGGCTATCACGTCTATGACGGCGAGAAGCTTGTAAAGCTTGATCATGAGCCTTCCTTCATCATTGAGCAGGAAGAGAAAATGCCGATCCTTGACGGCGCGGAAGCATGTTATCCGATCTACAGCGCTGCAGCCAGAGCTATCTATAAAGACATTGATAAGATTGAAAAGAAGATCCACGAAGAAGTTGAAAACAAGACCGGCGATTGGAGTGAAGAAGATGTGGAACACTATAAGTGTAACGGCAAGATCGTGACTTTCACCAATTACAAACACGGCTATTACCGTTTGATCGACGGCAAGGTCGATCTGTTCTTCGGAGCCAGACCCTCAAAGGATCAGCTGGAATACGCCAGAGAAGAAAACAAGGAAATCATATCTGTACCGATCGGGAAAGAAGCTTTTGTGTTCTTTGTACCGGAAGATAATCCGCTCGATGATCTTAGTTCCAATGATATAAGAAAGATCTATTCTGGTGAGATCACCAGCTGGAAAGATCTTGGAGGAAAAAATCAGAAGATCGTTGCTTTCCAAAGACCTGAAGATTCAGGTTCGCAGGTC
>CADCPE010000180.1 GCA_902803275.1 uncultured Erysipelotrichaceae bacterium | reverse complement strand
GTATGCCCAGATCATGGCGTCCAGAAAAGGTGGCCTTTATCTGGAAAAGATGGCTTTAGCCAGATGGTTTGAACAGCTGAGTGAAAGACCGATATCCTTTATCGACTTTGAATGGGACAGGTATCTGGTCCCGGAATATGAAAAGATGAAACCAATGGATGTGGTGTGCTTCGAATTTGCCCTGTACTACATCGATGAAAACGGACATATGGAGCATCGTACCTTTGTGGGCAAGGGTGACTGCCGCAGGGAATTCGTGGAAGGTCTGATACAGTATCTTCCTGAAAAAGGACCGATCCTGGCTTACAATGCAGTAGGCGCAGAATGTCTGAGACTTGAAGAACTTGCGAAGATCTTCCCGGAATACAGTGAAAAGCTTAGAAGCATCATCGACCGTTTTGTGGATCTGGCTTATCCGTTTATGGAAGGTCTTGTATATGATGTCAGGATGGCGGGGGATTATTCATTAAAGAAGCTTGTGGATATCTGTTCAGATTATTCCTATAAAGATCTTGATATCTATGACGGCATGGAAGCAGTCTTCAGCTGGCGGAATATCGACAGTGTTGATGAACAAAAGGAAAAAGAGATCCTGGACAATCTCAAGGAATACTGTTCCCTGGATGCCTATGGCCTGTTCCTGGTTTACAGATGGCTTATTAAACTCATGATTGAGTCAAAATAAAGATTAAGGAGGCAGACGAATTATGAAATTTGCAGTTTATGGAGAGAACGTTACGATCACTGACAGAATGAGAGAACAGATTGAGAACAGACTGACTGAACTCAACAAGTACATTGTCATTGATGAGCAGCAGAGTGCCAAAGTAACGGTAAAGGACAACGGAGGTGCGCTCAAAGTAGAAGTAAATGTTCCTACCAAGGTAGGATTGATGAGATCAGAAATCGTCCATGAAGAATTCTCAACAGCAGTCGATCTGGCTATTGACAAACTGGAGGATCAGATCAGAAGACAGAAGGGCAGACTTTCAAGAAGACACAAAGATTCGCTGGCTGAAAACTTCTATGAAGCAGATGCGAGTGAAGAAAAAGATATACCGGTTAGAACAAAGACGATTTATGCGGATGAAATGATCCTGGATGAAGCGATCATGCGCATGGAGATGCTGTCACATTCATTCTTCATCTACAAGGATGCGGATTCCGAAAAGATGGCAGTCGTATACAAGAGAAATGATGGAGGTTATGGCTTAATCGAAATCGACGAATAGTTTATCAAAAAAACGGCTCACACCGCCAAAAAGCAGTAATTTATGTACAAGAAACAAATATCGGACCAGGATGTGAAGACCAGATTTGAGATCGCATTGCTGTCTGAAAACTACCTTAAATCAAAAAGAATAATCAGTGAATATGAAGAGAATATCATCGATCTGAATTCCGATCGTCTGGCGATCCACCACCGTATCGTGCATCATATCGAATACGTTGTCGAATCACTCTATGACAAGGAAAAGATCATCATTGAAAACGAAGTCTTAAGAGGAAAGAGGGGAAAGTGGTACAAAGGTATCATGTCCTCTCCTTCCTACTATCGCTATCGTAAAAGTGCGTATCAGAATTTTCTTCGTTGTCTGTAGTTGATGCGAAGAAGTATAATTAGTTTGTTAATTAGTGGAGGATAAACAATGTTAAAAGGAATAGCCACTTCCAGTGGCATTGCAATCGGAAAGGTCTATAAGCTTGAACAGCCGAAAATCGTTCTAAAGGAAGCTAAACAGACCGTAGAAGAAGCACTGGGCATTTTTGAAAATGCCATGGAGAAGACGATCAAAGATATTGAACTGATCAAGGAAAGAGCCGCGGCGACCTTAAAGCCTGAAGAACTGGCTATATTCGATGCCCACCTTATGATGGCCCAGGACCCTGAATTCAAGGATCAGATCATCGCCAGGATCAAGGACGGTCTCAATGCTGATCAGGCTACAAAAGAGATATCTGACATGATGATCGGCATGTTCGAATCGATGGAAGATGCTTATTTCAAAGAAAGAGCAGCTGATATCAAAGACGTTTCCTTTAGACTTTTATGCAACATCCTTGGACTGAATATTCCTGATCTGACAACTATTGATGAGGAAGTGGTCATCGTTGCAGAAGAAATGACCCCATCTGATACTGCACAGTTAAATAAAAAATATGCTTTAGGTTTCGTTACCGAGATAGGTGGCAAGACCTCCCATGCCGCTATCATGGCTGTAGCTTTGGGTCTTCCGGCAGTTGTTGGCTGCACAGGCATCATGTCTGCGTGCAAGCACGGCGATAAGATCATCCTCGATGCCAAATCAGGTGATGTAATCGTCAATCCAACTGATGAAGAACTCAGACTTTATGAAGAAAAACGCAAGAAATTCCTGGAAGAAAAGGCTGCTTTGCAGGTCCTGCTTGATAAGCCGACGATTTCAACCGACGGCCATCAGGTCGAACTTGTTGCCAACATTGGCTCACCAAAGGATATGGACAACGTCATCGCCAACGGTGCGGAAGGCGTAGGTCTTTATCGTACTGAATTCCTGTATATGGAATCTACTGAAGACTTCCCAAGCGAGGACGATCAGTTTGAAGCTTATAAGGTCGTTCTTGAAAGAGCACAAGGCAAGAGAGTTGTCGTCAGAACTCTGGATATCGGTGGTGACAAGAAGCTTCCGTATTTCGAATTTGATCCGGAAATGAACCCATTCTTAGGATATCGTGCGATAAGACTGTGTCTTGATCGAAAAGATATCTTCAAGACACAGGTCCGTGCTTTATTGAAAGCTTCCGTATATGGAAAACTTGCTATCATGTTCCCAATGATCGCCACGATCGATGAATTCAAAAATGCCAAACAGTTTGTCCTTGATACCAAGGAAGAACTGCTGAAAGAGGGCGTAAAGGTTTCTGATGAGATCGAGATCGGTATGATGGTCGAGATTCCGGCTTCCGCTGTACTGGCTGATGAATTTGCCAAGTATGCAGATTTCTTCTCGATCGGTACGAATGACCTGATCCAGTACTCTATGGCAGCCGACAGGATGTCAGAGAAAGTCGCTTATCTGTATCAGCCGCTCAATCCTTCAATCTTAAGACTTATCAAGATGACGATCGACGGTGCACATTCGCAGGGCAGATGGTGCGGCATGTGCGGTGAAATGGGTGGTGACCCGATGGCTGCTCCGGTATTGCTGGGTCTGGGACTTGATGAATTCTCAATGTCCGCTACCAAGATCCTTCCTACCAGAAAGATCATTACTTCATTAAACAAGAAGGAAATGGAAGACCTTGCTTCTAAGGCCCTTAAATGTCATACGGAATCCGAAGTAGCTGAACTGGTCAAAAGCGTATTGGCTGATTAAAAAGAAACAAAAAACACATTTTATTCAAGAGCTTTGGTTTGTATCTGATACTATCCCCCTAAGGTAGACATGAGAAATATTTAAAATCTCACTTCTTACCAAAGGGGGATTTTATTATGGGAAGAAAAGCG
>CADCPE010000179.1 GCA_902803275.1 uncultured Erysipelotrichaceae bacterium | reverse complement strand
CGCTTTTCTTCCCATAATAAAATCCCCCTTTGGTAAGAAGTGAGATTTTAAATATTTCTCATGTCTACCTTAGGGGGATAGTATCAGTTTGTATCCTAAAGCTCTTTTTTTGTCAAGGAAAAAATGACATAAAAATTAACATTACGAAGCATTAGAATATTGCGGTCTTTTTGTTTGCTTTATGTTTTGTAAAGGCTTACAATAATAAATGCGGGAAACCCGCGATAGAAAAAAGGAGAAAAAATGAAAAAACTTTTAAGTGTTTTATTAGCCCTCCTGATGGTATTATGCTTAGCCGCATGTACTTCAGGAAATCAGGGTGGCGGCGAACAGCCAGCTGCAGCTGCTGAAGAAGTAGCAGTATTCTGGTACACAAACGCCGATGTTTATCTTTCATCAGTTCGTGCAGCTTTGAACAAGGCTCTCGAAAGCGCTGGTGTCAATTACAAGGATTATGATGCTAACGGTTCGCAGGCTGAACAGACTAACCAGATCGACACTGCTATCGCTGCTGGTACAAAAGTATTGGTTGTAAACCAGGTCGACTCAGGTTCTGAAGATGTTGCTAAGACAATCTTGGAAAAAGCTGATGCTGCTGGATGCAAAGTTGTATTCTTCAACAGAGCTATTTCTCAGGATGACGCAAGTGCAGAAGCTTTACTGAATCAGTATGGTTCAGCATTCGTTGGAACTGACTTCACTCAGGCCGGCCACATGGAAGGCAAGATGGTTGGTGACTTCGTATTAGCTAACTACGATGCATTAGACCTCAACGGTGATGGCGAAATCTCTTACGTTATGTTCAAAGGTGATGAAGGTAACGCAGAAGCTATCGCTAGAACTAAATATGGTCAGGAAGATGCTGATGCAGTCTTAACTGCTGCCGGCAAACCAGCTCTTAAGTACTATGATGAAACAAAGACTGAAAACAAGTACTTATTAGATGCTAACGGAACTTGGTCAGCTGCTGCTGCCAACGAGCATATGGAAACTGTATTTGCTCAGTACAACGAAGCAAACAACAACATGATTGAATTAGTCATCGCCAACAACGATGAAATGGCTTTAGGTGCTATCCAGTCATTACAGAACCATGGCTACAACAATGGCGAAGGCACAACTGTTATCCCAGTATTCGGTGTTGATGCTACAGATTCAGCTAGAGCTGCTATCGATGCAGGCACTATGACTGGTACAGTTAAACAGGATGCTGAAGGTATGGCTAATGTTACAGCATTAATTGCTCAGAACTTATTAGCTGACAAGGCTCCAGTTACTGATATTCCAGCTGCTTACGAACCAGTAGGCACTTGGAGAGTAAATATCCCTTACTCACCATACACTAAATAATTTACTAGTGGTCTTTAAACAGCCATGTCTTCTGGCATGGCTGTTTATTTTTATCTAATTCTTAGAGGATTAAATTATGACAAATGACGTTTTATTGAGAATGGAACATATCTCAAAATCATTCCCGGGCGTTAAAGCTCTGGATGATGTTGAGTTGACCGTAAAAGCCGGAACTGTTCATGCTCTGATGGGAGAGAATGGTGCCGGTAAGTCTACTTTGATGAAATGTCTTTTCTCTGTGTATCACAAGGATGAAGGGCATATCTATCTGGAAGGGAAAGAAGTAGATTTCAAAGATTCCAAAGAAGCTCTGGAACATGGTGTTGCCATGGTTCACCAGGAGCTCAACCAGGCCTTAAAGAGAAATGTTATGGATAATATGTGGCTTGGACGTTATCCGAAAGTAGATAAGTTCCCGTTATTTACTTCGGAAAAAAAGATGTACGATGCTACCAAGAAGATCTTTGATGAACTTGGTGTCAATGTAGATCCTAGAACAATTATGTCAGAAATGCCTGTATCTCAAAGGCAGATGGTCGAGATAGCCAAGGCTGTATCATATAATTCGAAAGTTATTGTTTTCGACGAACCGACTTCATCTTTGACGGAAGTTGAAGTTGAACATCTTTTCAAGATCATTAATGATCTGAAAGCGAAAGGCTGCGGAATCATTTATATCTCTCATAAGATGGATGAGATCCTGCGTATCTCTGATGAAGTTACGATCATGAGAGACGGCAGATACATCACAACCAAAGAAGCAAAAGATCTTACTACAGGCGAGATCATCAGACTGATGGTCGGACGTGAACTTACCAATGTGTATCCGCCAAAGGATAATGTTGTAGGTGAGCCTTATCTGGAAGTAAAAGATCTCAGCGCTGAATACTCAAAACTGCGTGATGTCTCATTTGTCGCAAACAGAGGCGAAGTCCTTGGCATCGCTGGACTTGATTCTTCGGGAAGAACAGAACTCCTGGAGAATATCTTCGGTATCGCGACAAGAAGATCAGGCGAGATATATCTTGATGGCAAACTCTGCAAGAACAGAAATGCCAGAGAATCAATTAAAAATGGTTTCGCTATGCTTACAGAAGAAAGACGTGCAACCGGTATCTTCGGTATCAGAGATATTCAGGACAATACCTGTATCTCTTCTCTGGACAGATATCTTAAAGGTATCCTTCTCAACGATAAAAAAATGGAAGAAGTTACCCAATGGGGTATCGATTCACTCAAGACCAAGACGCCGAGCCAGAAGACGCAGATCCGTTCTCTGTCCGGTGGTAACCAGCAGAAAGTCATCATCTCAAGATGGCTGCTTACCGAACCTGATGTACTTCTGCTGGATGAACCTACCAGAGGTATCGATGTCGGTGCCAAATACGAGATCTATGAACTGATCCTTAAACTGGCGAAAGACAATAAGACTGTTCTTGTTGTTTCATCTGAAATGCCGGAATTACTGGGAATCTGCGACAGAATACTGGTAATGAGCGGCGGCCGTTTGGCAGGTGAAGTAGATGCCAGAAATACTACGCAGGAGGAGATCATGACTCTTGCAGCTAAATATGCTTAATTGAGGGGGCTTGAAAATGTCTGAAAAGAAAAAAATCAAACTGAATAAGAAGATTATAAGTGATTTTCTACTGAATAATGCGATGTTCATTATTATCGGCGTTGTTATTGTTTACGTTGCAATCAAGAGGCCTACATTCCTAGGCACAGCGTCTATCATCAACATCATCAACCTGACAGCTGCCAAGCTTCCGATTGCTTTGGGCGTTGCAGGATGTATCGTTCTTGCCGGTACAGATATTTCTGCCGGACGTGTCGTAGGTCTGACTGCCGTTGTCACTGCATCCTTGCTGACAAACGTTTCAAAGATCTGGCCTAGTCTGACACAGGCGCTTCCAATTCCACTGGTATTGCTTATCGTTTTGGCCATCGGCGCACTGATCGGTTTTGTAAACGGTTTTGCAGTTGCTGAATTCTCTTTGCATCCTTACATCGTTACACTTTCTACACAGCTGATCACTTACGGTCTCATCCTGATCTATATGGGCTTAGGTACAAACAACGGTATGACTCTTTCCGGAATGATCGATCCATACAAGGCACTGATCACTGGAACGCTTTTCAAAGTAGGCTCAGTCGTTGTTCCTAGATATGTATTGTATGCAGTCATCTTCTTAGCTATCATGTGGGTCATCTGGAACAAGACCGTCTTCGGCAAGAATATGTTTGCCGTTGGTTCAAACAAGACAGCTGCTGAAGTATCTGGCGTTAACGTTAAAATGACGATCATCGGTGTCTTCATCATGGCAGGCATCATGTATGCCTTTACCGGATTCATTGATGCAGCCCGTGTCGGCTCAGCTACTGCCGCTACAGGCCTTAACTATGAAGCTGATGCGATCTCTGCATGTGTCATCGGTGGTGTATCATTTGTCGGTGGTACAGGAAAGATTTCCGGCGTTATCATCGGTGTTCTGCTGCTGCAGGTCATTTTCACAGGTCTGAACTTCCTTTCAGTCAACCCTAACATGCTGTATATCATCAAGGGTCTGATCATTCTTGTTGCCTGTGCAATCGATATGAGAAAGTATTTGACTAAGAAATAATGTCGAATAAGGAAAACAACAACATTAACGAAACTACTGTAAAAGACGAAGCTGAAGCCTCGTCTTTTAAGCAGTTTAGAGGATTATACAGTAAAGTAAACATATCTGTAAAGACACTGAATATCATAATTGTCGTTGCATCTTTGGCTATTGTGATCTGTATCCTGATCGGTCTAAAGGACAGGGGATATTTCATTGAGTTCAACACGATGGGTGGGTCATATATTGAACCGCAGAAACTGATGTATGGCGATGAAATATCGGTTGAGGAACCAAGCAGAGAGGGATACAGATTTGAAAAGTGGGCTCTTGATGAAGGCTGCAAGATTACAGCTGATCTTGACTCGCTCAGAGTAGATGGACCGTTTACGCTTTATGCCTGCTGGATCGAAGAATAACGGGTATAGAAAAATCAAAAAAATCGTATTAGAATAAATAAGTAAAAAATATAGAGGGGAATTTATGGGAAGAGCGCATGAAGTAAGAGCTGCGGCTATGGCTAAAACTGCCGCAATGAAATCCAAGGTTTATTCAAGATACGGCAAGGAAATCTATATTGCCGCAAAATCTGGCGTTCCTGACCCGGAAATGAACCTGGCATTAAGATCAAAGAT
>CADCPE010000178.1 GCA_902803275.1 uncultured Erysipelotrichaceae bacterium | reverse complement strand
TATTCTGTTTTCACAGCTGGTGATATCAGCCATCTGCAGTTCGTAATTGATAATCTCAATATCATCAACAGGATCAATTCGATCATAGACGTGAGTTATATTGCTGTCTTCAAAACATCTGACCACATGGCAGATCGCATCAACTTCCCTGATGTTGGCAAGGAATTTGTTGCCTAGACCCTCACCTGTCGAAGCGCCCTTGACAAGACCGGCAATATCGGTAAATTCAAAAGTCGTAAAGATCGTTCTTTCCGGTTCAAATAGTCTGCTTAGATTGATCAGTCTTTCATCTTTTACTTCAACAACACCAACATTGGGTTCAATAGTCGCAAAAGGATAGTTTGCCGCTTCTACCCTTGAATTTGTAATGGCATTGAACAATGTCGATTTTCCGACATTCGGAAGACCGACAATACCTGCAGTTAAGCTCATAATTTCACCTCGTAATAAGTTTAACACTAATAGATGCTAAAATGTAGGCATGGAAATTATAAAAGTTGACGGATCTTTGATCGATGCCACTTCTGATTTTGCTCAAAGAGTTTTCAAGGAATACTATAACGATCTGATCGGTTTCGATCAGGCTGCGTATATGGCTGATCTATTTCTTTCCACTGAAGCCATAGAAAAGCTCATGGAACAGGGAGCCATATTTAAACTTGTCGTTGAAGATGACAGGATACTTGGTTTCTATGAATGCAAAAAAGAGGATACCAGAGTCTTTCTTTCCAAACTTTATGTGGATAGGCCATACAGAGGAAACGGCATCGGAAAAATGATGTTTGAAGATCTTCTGGATTACACAAGATCAAACGGCCTCAACAAGATCTATCTGACCGTAAACAAATACAATACTCCTTCATACAACATTTATCTTCATCTGGGTTTCAAAGTCATCGATGCCGTGGAGAACGATATAGGCAACGGCTATATCATGGATGACTACATAATGGAATATACTATTGCATAAACAAAAAAGCCCTCAAAGGACTTTTTTGCACTACTTATTATTGGAAGATTGTTTAATGAAAAAATTATTACACTATCTTTATATCATTGCTATGTGAAAAGATTGTGAAAACGTTAATAAACATGTTTCATAGTCTGATCAGAAGCATCCTGTCTTTGTTGTTGATATCCTTGTATACTTCTATTGAAGCTTCCGGAAAATACTGTTCAGCCAGCTTTGTCAGAGGTTCCTTAAGGTCGTAGCCCATCTCAAAAAACAGCATGCCATGAGGATCAACGACTTTACTCGCATCTGCAAATATTTCCTTATAAAACTTCAGTCCGTCATCTCCACCAAACAGAGCCACATGCGGCTCAAAATCATAGACCGCTGATTCGATATTCTCGATCGTCTTGATGTAAGGAGGATTTGAAACAAGGATATCTGTTTTAATCCCTTTTTCAATGTATGGCTCCAGCATCGAACCGCACATAAAGCATATCCTGGCATCATTGTTTCTTGCGTTGAGTTCCGCAACTTCAAGTGCTTCTTTTGAAATATCCGAAGCATAGACATTCAGATTGTCTTCTTCCTTTTTTAAGGCGATTGCGATCGCTCCTGAGCCTGTTCCCACATCACATATATTTATGCTTTTTCCTCTATAAAACTCGTCGTATTTGCTTAAAATAAGCCCTACAAGCTCTTCTGTTTCATAACGAGGGATCAAGACATCCTTATTGACTGCAAATTTGTATCCATAGAAGTATGAGTAGCCCAAAACATAGTTTAAGGGTTCGTTATTCAGCAGTCTTTCGATACCTTTACTGAATTTGTCAACAACCCTCTCATCTGCTTCCTTATCCAGATCCAGATAAAGATTGATATCGAATTCATTGCATAATTCAAAAATAAAAGCCTTCACCGTTTCAGGTGAAAGACCTTTGTCATAGAATTTGTTTCGATATTCATGTATAAGCTGATTATACGTGCTCATTCAACAGTTTTTCCTTGTCGTCGTTTGCCAGCAAGGCATTAACGATATCATCGAGCTTTCCTTCCATGATCCTGTCTAGCTGGTTGATCGTCAATCCGATCCTATGATCGGAAACTCTGTTTTGCGGATAGTTGTAGGTTCTGATCTTTTCGCTGCGGTCGCCTGTTCCGATCTTTGAACGTCTGATCTTTCCTTCTTCTTCCTCTTTTTTCTGCTTGTAGTAATCGTATACTCTGGCTCTGATGATCCTTAAGGCAGTTTCCTTGTTGGCGATCTGATTGCGTCCGTCCTGACAGTTTACCGTTATACCGGTAGGCTTGTGGACTATTCTGACGGCACTGTCGGTCTTGTTGATATGCTGACCGCCGGCACCTGATGCTCTGTGAGTTTCGATCTCAAGATCTGAATCTGGTATTTCGATATCTTCTTCTTCGATATCAGGGAATACGATGACAGTAGCCGTAGAAGTATGAACTCTGCCTTGAGTTTCTGTCTTTGGAACACGCTGTACGCGGTGAGCACCTGATTCGAATTTGAAATGGCGGTAGGCATCAAGACCTTTGACCATGAAGCTTATCAGGGCATAACCGCCGGCTTCAGATTCAGATGATTCCATAACTTCTATCTTATAGCCGAGTGAATCGGCATAGTATGAATACATTCTGAAAAGATCTCCAGCAAAGATATTACCTTCATCTCCGCCTGCTGCACCCCTTATTTCTACAAGGCAGTCATTGGAATCTTCCGGATCTCTAGACAAAAGCAGATCTTCTATGTGTTTGTTTAAAGTTTCGAGCTTTTCCCTGGCATCATCAATCTCCATCTGAGCCATCTCTCTGATCTCCGGATCTGAATCCTTCAGCATATCCTGGCCGTCTTCTATTATCTGGGTGTATTTCTTATAATCCTGATAAGCATCATAAGGTGCTTTCAGTTTTGCCTGTTCCTTTGAAAGTCTGGTGAATTTCTTGACATCTGAAACAGTCTCATCTTGCATGAGCTGATTGCTTATCTCGTCATATTTCTTCTGAATCTCTTCAAGTTTTATAATCTTTGCGTCCATAGATCTATCCTATTTTAACCTTCGGCTTATCGGGGACCTCATGGCAGTGTCTGCATCTTGCTTCATAGCTCTCTGATGCTCCGACAAGAATTATCGGATCATTGTATGAAGCAGGATGTCCGTTAATGATCCTCTGTGTTCTGGTTGCCGGTGCACCGCACTTGTTGCATACGGCAGCAAGCTTGGTAACGAATTCAGCTTCCGTAATCAGCAACGGCATCGGTCCAAACGGTTCGCCTTTGAAGTTTGTATCAAGACCGGCACACATTACTCTGATGCCTCTGTCAGCAAGCTCGTTAGCTACATCGCAGATATTGTCATCAAAAAACTGTGCTTCATCGATAGCCACGACCTGCGTTGTCGGCTTGATAAGTTCCAGGATCTCGGCAGCATCGGAAATGACATGCGATTCAACTGAAGATCCCGCATGAGAAACGACTTTCGAATCAGAATAGCGGTTATCGATCTTCGGTTTAAAAACCATTATTTCCTTTTTTGCGAATTCCAGAACCTTAATTCTTCTTATCAGTTCTTCTGTTTTACCTGCAAACATGCAGCCGGAGATCGTTTCGATCCAGCCGTCTCTGTAACTCTGATACATATTGGCACCTCTTACCCTAAAATATTATACCTAAAAAAATAGAGGATTGATCCTCTATTTGTTTTCCAAACCATATTTCTTATTGAATTTTTCAATTCTACCTGCAGAAGCTGCAAATCTTTGTCTACCGGTATAGAATGGATGACAGTTTGAACAAGTATCAACTTTAATGCCATCTTTCTTTGTAGATCCGGTCTCAAATGTCGTACCGCAACCAGCGCAAGTAACAGTAACTCTGTAATAATTTGGATGAATACCGTTTTTCATCTTTCTTCTCCCTTCCGCCTTGGATATCAAGTCAATCCAAAGTAAGTTTTTGTCACTAAAATATACTAACACATAGCTGACTTAAAAGCAACATGTTATTCAATATCGGCTCCTAAAGCCCTTAATTTATCGACGATCGAATCATATCCGCGATAGATATGATAGGCATTGTGGATGATCGTCTGGCCATTAGCCATCAGTCCGGCAATGACCAGTGCTGCTCCACATCTTAGATCTGTTGCATAGATATCTGTTCCATGCAGTTCAGTCTTTCCGTGAATATATGAATGTCCGGTCCTTGTTTCGATATTAGCGCCCATTGAATTGAGTTCCTTGCAGTGTTTGAAACGTTCGGCATAGATCGTTTCTTCGATATGCGAATCGCCTTCGGCTTTTGTAAGCAAAGAGGTCAAAGGCTGCTGAAGATCTGTCGCAAAGCCGGGAAACGGCTGAGTTATGATATCGACAGGTCTGATCGAATCAGTGCCGAATACTCTAATATAATCAGAACCCTGTTCAAGCCTGACTCCCATTTCTTCAAGCTTGGAAGTAAGGGCTTCAATATGCTGAGGAATGACATTTCTGACTGTGACATCTTCTCCGCATGCCGCAGCAGCGATAATGTAGGTTCCTGCTTCAATTCGGTCAGGAATAATGTCGTGAATACAGCCTTTCAGTCTGGAAACTCCGTTTATCGTGATCTCCGAAGTACCGGCACCTCTGATCTGTGCTCCCATCTTGTTAAGCATTGATGACAGATCGATTATCTCCGGCTCCTTGGCCGCATTTTCAATCGTCGTTCTGCCTTTGGCAAAACATGCTGCAAGCATGATATTTATCGTTGCACCTACAGAAGCGAAATCCAGATAGATATCATCGCCCAGCAGTTCTTCAGCGTTTATCTCGATTATATTGCCATCCTGTCTTATCTTGGCTCCTAAGGCTTCAAAGCCTTTAAGATGCAGATCGATCGGTCTTGGTCCGAGATTGCATCCGCCCGGAGAATACATCTTCACATGCTTGAAACGGCCTAAAAGAGCACCCATAAAGTAATATGAGGCTCTCAGTTTCATGACATCTTCATCAAGAAGATCAACGTTTATGATATCGGTCGGATCGATGGTCAGTTCATCGCCCTGCGCTCTGACGGAGATATTAAGAAGACCGAGCAGCTTCTTCAAGATCTCAACATCCTTGATCTCCGGAACATCATAAAGCTTGACTATCTCACTAGCCATAACTACAGATGGCAATATTGCTACAACAGAATTCTTGCACGATGAAACAGTAACTTCACCGTTAAGTTTTCTGCCGCCATTAATACGAATAATGTCTTCCATATGATATCAAAGACTAGTTTGCCGGTTTTGCGTATACGTTGCCGTTATCATCAACGCAGAAGTAAATGTTGTCGGCAAGTTTCGCCCATTTGACTTTATCACCGAGATCCTTGTCGTTGACGATTTCGATAACATTGAATTCTTCGCCGTTATTGGCCAAAGTGGCGCCATTATAAGTCGTTGTATCTGCATCGCTTGTAGGTGATACCCTGAAATGCATCGGTCCATCAACGATCTTATAGACGAGATTGCCTTTAGGATTTGTGCCACTGCCGTCACCGCTGGTGTGGCTCTGATTGTTGATCTGTTCAGTCAGGCTTGCGATCGTCGCATCCTTTTCAGCGATCTGCTTCTTGTAGGAATCTTCGTTTGCTTTGAGCTGGACGTTTTCAGTATTTACCTTAACATACTGGTTGTGCTGTTTCACACCGTAGATCAAAGCGCCGATCGTAGTAGCCAAAAGTACGACGATCAGGATCAGGCAGATAACGATAGTGGAATTGCTGTTCTTTTTCTTTTTGACAGGCTTAAAATCATCATCGTATTCTGTCTCTTCGTTTTCTTCGGTATTGTCATCATAGAGCTCATCATCAGACATCTTGAAGATAGACATGTCGACACTGCTTTCAGTGTTTGTTTTATCCTCTACAAAATCAGGGATGTCGAGCGTATCATCGTCGTTAAGATTGTAATTGTTTTTTGCCATACTGTTTTTCCCTCACTAAACTTTTTGTGTAAATAATACACGATAACCATCATATTCGCCACCCAATAAAGCAGCCTGGTTCGAAACATCAAAGATCGATGTTATTATCTTTCCGTCAGTATTGATATATTCCTTGAATACATCAACGATCATTTTATCTTCGTCGGCATTGATAGAGAAATCATGATTCAAAGCAATCTCTACAAACTGTCTTAGATATTCAACTTCCTTGAATATAACTCTATGCAGAACGATTATCTTTACATTGAACGGATAATCAGAGGCGATAGAATCCTTGAGCTCATATACTGATCTCACAAAACCGCTTGAAAGATACGGATATGTCTTGTGAATGCGGTCGAATACCTGCGAATACTCTTCTTCAATAGCCTGACGTCTTTCGTCTTCCTGGATCATCTTTGTCCTGAGATCATCAATAAGCGTGTTGACGAAGCCCGGCTGCTGCTGAAGGCTCTGATATGTTGCAGATGCGGGAACTATATCTTCCTTATAGACATTGTTGTCATTCATGATGAAGTCTTCATCATCATACAGGTTCTTCTGGTTTCCAACATCCATATCCTGAAGCAGTTTGATAATGTCATCTTTATCGGCAGGAGATACCAGATCATCGTCGGTAGCATAATCGATCAGATTTTCAACGGTTTCCGAATCGACTATATCATCAAGATTCGGTCCTTCATAGTCTTCGTTTGAAACAACTTCCGAAAATACATTATCAAGTTCAGCACTGTTCTTATCCTCATCACTCTTATAGCTGATGCTGAGTGGATTAGCGTTATGGACTTTTTCCACATTCCTGGCAATCATATCAAGGAGCTTGCTGTCTTCTTCAGACATCTTAAAAGTCGGCTCATCAGATTCCCTTTTGTATTCAGGAGCTCTGTTTTCAAAACCCTGGTTTCCATAGACACTATTCACAACCGTTTCCTGGTTTCTTCTTGAATTAGCGAAATCCGGTGTCTTCGTATCATCTCTAAGATATACGTAATTGTCAAAGTCTTTTCCGCTTCTTCTGGTCTTGTCTGTTGTGACATATCTCTGGATATCGTTATCTGCTTCAAGGACATCGAACTGTTTGTTTCTCTTTGGACTATGTCCGACAAATTCCTCAAAGTTTCTTTCCAGCTGTTCTTCGTCCATTATGACAGGCCTTCTCTTGATCGGTTCCTTCCTAATCGAAGAAAAACGATGATCAAGATTGTCATCATCGAGCAGCATATCATCACCCAGATTATAGAAATTCAAAAGATCTTCAAGAGATGATTTCTTGTCCAGAGGTTCATTTGAATCAAGATCAACGTCAAAAAGTCTGTCTATCTCATTGCTGATCTTTTCCTTTTTCGGAATATCAATGAATTTATCAAAAGAATCCTCTCCAGCCTGCAGCAAGGTTTCCATAGTTGAATTCATAGCACTTAAAGAAGAGCCTAAATTATCCTTCAATTCAGACTCCAATGAATTTAAATCCATATTTCTCAGTTCTGCCAGCTTTGAAGCAGATTCATCGCCCATGTGCTGATTTAGATAATCAACAGCCTTGTTGACAAAACCAAGAAGCATTACATTTTTAGGATCCACTTTCCCTCCTGCTCAACAAAAGAATACCATCCCCGATGTTATCAAAAAACATTATATCAAAACGATCATCGTTTCGCACCATTTCTGAAAATTTAATGATCTTTTTCACAAGGTTTCTCAAGTTTCGGGATGCTATATTTTCAACGTCATAGACCAGCCCGTGAAAGATCATATTGTCAAAAAACATGTACCCTTTTTCTTTCAGATTGGGAAGAAACTGCTCCATATATTTTCCATACTGTGCCTTTGCCGCATCGACAAAAATCAGGTCGTACATTTTATCGGTCCTGTACTCTTCAATAGGCATGAAATGTATCTTTATCTGGTTACGATACGGACTGTTTGAAACATTATCTACAGCCTG
Source organism: uncultured Erysipelotrichaceae bacterium (assembly GCA_902803275.1). Lineage (GTDB taxonomy): Bacteria > Bacillota_I > Bacilli_A > Erysipelotrichales > Erysipelotrichaceae > Colivicinus. Next base: position 11,367 of record CADCPE010000178.1, on the reverse strand, counting down.
TTTATACATATCCTCGTTCTTCTCGATCGTATCGATAAAGATATCTTTATTCAAAGCAGCCATTTTCATAGCTGAATATCCTACGGCAGTTCCAAGTTCAAGGATATCTCTGAATTGGTTTTTATCTATAAAATCCAATAAAAATTCAAGACCTTCATCTTTTATGATCGGAACTTTTTCTTCAAGAGCTTTTCTTTTTACATCTTCTATATCCATGTTTTTCACTCTATTATTCTATTACATCTATGCTTAAACAAATAAATAACTGCTGCAGTAAATGCAGCAGTTATACTAAGATTTTTACTTATCGCTACGCTTCGTGAACAATATTCAGGATATCCTTCTGCAGGATCGCTGTTTTTTCAGCAGCTTCTGTGGCATCCTTGCCTTTTATAGAGAAGTAGAACTTGATCTTAGGTTCCGTTCCCGAAGGACGTGCCGCGATCCAAGAACCATCCTCAAGATAATACTTGAGAACATTAGACTTCGGCAGATCGATTGCAGTTTCAACGCCGTCCTTGGTCTTTGTTGAAGTCTGATAGTCTTCCACAGATACAACTTTAAGACCGCCAATTTCCTTCGGTGTATCTTTTCTAAGATCCGACATGATCTCGGCAATCCTCTTCAGACCTGCTTCACCAGATTTGGCTAAAGCTACCTGAGTCTCTTTGAAAGTTCCGTGTTTTTCATAAAGTTCATTAAGCACATCGATCAGGTCTTTGCCCTGAGCCTTATAATATGCACCGCATTCTGCCGCAGTAAGAACAGCCTGGACACCGTCTTTATCTCTTACAAAATCCTTAATGACACAGCCGTATGATTCCTCATAACCAAACAGGAACACTTTTTCACCCGTCTTTTCATATTTTCTGATCTTGTCACCGATAAACTTGAAACCTGTCAGGGTCTTTTCGACATCGACACCGTATGATCGGGCAACAAGCTCGCCGAGATCAGAGGTGACGATCGTATTATACATGACACCATTGGCTGGAAGCTGTCCTTTGGCTTTAAGCTGTGAAAGTATATATTCAAGATATACGGCAGCAGATTGGTTGCCAGACATGAGCACATATTCACCATTATGACGGGCAACGACGCCCAATCTGTCGCCATCAGGATCCGTAACGACTACAACATCCGCATCATTGTCCTTCCCTAGCCTGATAGCCATCTCATAGGAAGCTTCAACTTCAGGATTAGGTGATTTTGTGTTGGTGTAGTCCGGATCAGGGCAGCACTGTGCCAAAACCGGAATGCAGTTGTAACCAAGTTCCTTTAAAACAGTCCTTACAGGCATATTGTCTGCACCATGCTGAGGTGAGAAGACGATCTTGAAATTCGACTTATCAATATCATGGTTGATCTCGCAGGTCTTGACCGCATCATAGTATGCCCTGTCAACTTCCTCGCCGATCCAGGTAACAAGCTTGTAGAAGGTCTCGTCATCTGCAGTTTTGACTGATAGGATATCCTCTACTTTATTTATTTCATCAACGATGATCTTTACATCCTCAGGAAGCAGCTGACATCCTGTATCATCATAGACTTTATAACCGTTATATTCCTTAGGATTGTGAGAAGCAGTAACCATTATACCGCCGGCACATTTCAGATATCTGACAGCAAATGAAAGCTCAGGTGTTGGCCTGAGTGCCTCGAATATGTAGCATCTGATTCCGTAATTGGTCAGCACTCTTGCAGATTCCAAAGCAAAACGGTATGACTGATGCCTGTTATCATACGAGATAGCCACGCCTCTTTTCGCACCATCTGGCTGAGACAGGATATATTTTGCAAAACCGACATTGGCTCTTTGAATGACGTAAATATTAAGTCTGTTTGTTCCGGCGCCTAAAAGATTTCTCATCCCGGCTGTTCCGAATTCAGCATCTATGTAGAACGCATCTTTCTTTTCTTCCTCAGACATTGCCAGCAGTTCAGCCTTCAATGCCGGATCCAGATCCTTTTTTGAAACCCATTGCTGATACTTCTCTTGATAGCCCATAATTATCTCTCCTTCTAATTCTTTGAAAGCCTTTTCAAAATATCTATTATTATCATATCATTTAAAAATATAAAAAAATAACTCCTAGTTAAAGATCATTCTGACCATAAATAAAACGGCTATCACTTAAGTGATAGCCTTGTTTGATTACTCAATTACCTTCTGGGTTCTTAAGATATCTTCGATGGCTGCAATAGCTGTATCTTCATCTTCGCCTTCGCATGTAATTGTGATTTCTGATTGAGTAGGAATGCCTAGTGACATAACACCCATAATAGATTTCATATTTACAGATCTCTCCTTAAATGAAACCTTTACATCACTCTTGAATTTACTAGCAGCGTTTACAGCAACTGTAGCAGGACGAGCATGTAAACCTACAGGATCAATTACCAAAACATTGATTTCTTTCATTCTCTTCCTCCTTTTCTAGAGTAGTATATGTAATACTTTAAAATTATTATAGAATTGTAAGCGCTTTAATTCAAGATTTTTCTATAAAATTGCGACATTATTTATGATAAGTTTCATGATTAAGAATCTTGAAACTGCGATAGATCTGTTCAAGAAGAATCAGCCTCGTCATCTGATGAAGAAATGTCAGATCTGACAGCCTAAGCTTTTCGTTGGCTCTATCGATCAGCTCTTCTCCCAGACCTAAGGATCCCCCTATCACAAAAGTTATCTTCGGATACTGAATAAACAGTTTATCCATCTTTTCCGCAAAGCCTAAAGAATCTATGCTTTTGCCATGGAGGTCCATCAGGATCACATATTCATCGCTTGCGATACAGTTTAAAACTCTTTTTGCCTCAATATCCAAGACCGCTTTCTCATTGTCGCGGATAGGTTCGTCCTTGACTTCGATTATTTCCAGTTTATGATAACGGCTGATCCTTTTGACATAATCATTGATCAGCGCGCTTAGGTTTTTATCCTTGACTTTTCCTACACAGAGAAGTTTAATCACGCTTCACTCCCGATACGATCCGTTCATAATTGTGCAGATATTCAAAAGTAATTTCATCGGCATAATCAGAATGAAGGATATCAAGATAATCATTGAGATTGATGATTTCCCGGCCATTGACCGAAAGGATGATATCTCCACTTCTTATTCCGGCTTCAAAAGCCAGTGAGCCTTCCTTTACTCTGGATGCATAGATGCCGCTCAATGTATCCATCGAAATATTCAGATTGGCTTTTTCATTTTTTTTCATCTGTGAAACAGATGAGCCTTTGATACCGATATTGTTTCTGATGACCTCTTCATTTTTTATGATCCTGTCGGCTACTCTTTCTATCTCGTTTGATGTGACCGCAAAATCAAAACTGCTAGACAGATTCATGGTGATCATCCCGATGAATTCACCATTCATATTTACGATCGGAGAACCGGAATAGCCGTTCGAAAGATCAGCTGACAGTTCGATCATATTCAGATAGTAATTGGATCGTACATCATTGACAGTGATCGTATTCTCGATGAAAAGATCCTTCAACGAGACCATTCCCAGTTCAACAGCCGCTGCATAATCGGCAGAAACAGGAGTTCCTATGCAGATGACGAATTCGCCTTTTTTAACAAGATTGACATCTCCAGGTTTTAGTATCAGCATCTCATAAGGTGTGATCACTTTGATGATCGCTAGATCGGTGTAAGCATCATAGCCCACTATTTCGCCCTTCTGCGTATAAGTTGAAGAGAATGTGACGTTTATGGTGCTTGATGAAGATACGCCATGATAGGAAGTGACGATATACACTTCATCGTTATTCTGAGCATATACGAAACCGCTGGAGATATTTGAATCGGCACTGATCGTAACGATCGATGCATTGATGTCATCAACTACCTTTGTGATATCCGTAGAAAAGCCGGATACATTATACTGGTTTATGATATTCTGACTGCCACTATTGGGTTTAGCGAATACTTCACGTGAAATAAATGCCAGCCAAAGCGCCAGAATTACGATCAGAAGGTAGATCAGTCTGTTGTTTTTCATATCTTATTCTTTCTATCACACGAGTGAACACGGCAGATAATTGCACGCATTGACACGATAGCCGTTTACTTCAAAAGTGACATGCAGGTGCACGCCTTCAGAACGTCCGGAATTTCCCATCTGTCCGATAATCTGACCTCTGGTTACATTCTGCCCCACTTCAACATAAGGCGGTACATTCAGATGCATGTACATAGTCCTTATGCCGTTGTTGTGGTTGATGATACAGAAATTGCCCATATCATACTGATATCCGACGCTGTCAACTACACCTGAGTCCATTGCATAGACATCCGCATAAGTCACATATCGGTTCACGATATCGGTTCCGGTATGACCGGCATAACAGCCGAAATGGCAGGTAATACCAGGGTTGTCTACAGGCCAGATGAACTGTCCGGTACCTCTCATGAACGTGATCTTTGTGCCCACTGCAATGACACCCTGTTTAGGCTGCTTGATTATGGTCTCGGAAAGCAATTCACCATCGACCAGGATACCGTTGACCCAGGTCTCATCATAAAGCACGTTCTTGATGCCCATTTCTTCTTCTACTCTTACTTCATAGATTCCTACTTCCAGAGAATCATCTTCGATATATTCCGGAACTTCCGGCGCAAAATACTGCTGTGAGAGATTTTCCTTGTTTACAACGACTTCCACCGGAGATTTGAAATAAGTGACATTCAGTTCCATGCCCGGAGTAACGACCTGGTTTTCTGAAACAAGAACATTAGGGTTGATCGTAACCAGCTGTTTGGCAGACATATCGCCAAAATAATAGCCAACACCAGGAAGCGTATCGCCTTCCTTGACGGTGTAGTATTCTCTTTCAGTCGTTCTGCCATAGCAGAGAAAATTGTATATTTCATCAACGTTCTTAAAAATGACCGTCGGAGAAACAATAGCTGTTTTACGTTCTATATTCTCCCTTAAAAACAGGCTCTTTTCCACGGAACCCAGTTCCTTTGGCGAATCGATGGTTTCCTGACGCATCAGTTTCTGCAATGTCTCCTCAGAAACAAAATTCAGCAGGAATCTTTCCAGAGCTTTGGAAAAATCTTCATAGTTCTTAACGTAGATGATGTCAAATACACCCTCTTCCGTTGAAAATTCCACTGACGTCGTTTTTACACCCAGCAGATCATTTTTCACAAGGTAATCCATGATCTGATCGTCGACATTGCTGAACCTGGCAACGGTATACTCTTCGGTTTCGTACACATCGGAACCGTATCCCAGTTCGGTATCAGGAAAATCGGCTTCAAAATCCTTATATTTATTGTCGATAAGTCCGTGAAGATAATCGTCATCATTTATGACACCTATCAGTTCACCTTTGTAGTACAGTTTTTTATAAAGCTTTGGTTCTTTTTCATAGGAAAGGATCTCTTGAGCAACAAGAGATTTTTCATTATTTATTCCAGCTTCTATATGATCATCATTTTTGAAGACATAGGGCATACCCAAGACGATGCCCAATGCCAGCAACAATGAAATAATGATCGAAACGATATTTTTCAATTATCAGCCCTCGATATTGTTTTTGATGCCATAGAAGGCATTTATTTCTTTTTCAAAAGCCAGCACGACTTTTCCGGTCGGACCGTTACGATGCTTTGATATGAGCAGTTCGACATCCTCTCTTTCTTCACTGGCATTTTCTTCATGGTTGTAATAAGCATCACGGTAGAGGAACAGGACGATATCCGCATCCTGTTCAAGAGCTCCCGATTCTCTAAGATCCGAAAGCATCGGGCGCTTATCCTGTCTGGCTTCCACGCTTCGTGAAAGCTGGGACAAGGCAACTACAGGTACATTTAGTTCTCTGGCCATAGCCTTGAGTCTTCTGGAGATCTCAGAAACCTCCTGCTGTCTTGAATCAGATTTACCGGTTGCCTGAATCAGCTGAATATAGTCGACGATGATCATATACAGACCGCCATCCTGGGCCAGCTTTCTTGCTTTGGCATACATTTCCGATACTTTAATGCCTGGAGTATCATCGATATAGAAATTCTGATTCTTGAGCTGCTGCGAAGCTTCATTCAGCCTCGACCATTCCTCATCATTTAGCTTGCCGGTCCTCAGCTTCTGTATCTCAACTTTCGCCTTGGCAGCCATGATCCTTATAGCGACCTGTTCTGCCGGCATTTCCAGCGAGAATACAGCTATTGAACCAGGCGTCACAGACGCAGAATTCATCGCGATATTCAAGGCAAAAGCAGTCTTTCCCATTGAAGGACGGGCAGCCAGGATGATCAGATCGCCTTTTTGAAAACCAGCAGTCATGCGGTCCAGATCATTGTAGAGCGTTCTGATACCAGTGATATCCGACCCTGCTTCCTGAATGGCTTCAATGTGTTTGATCGCCTCGCTGAAGATCTGTTCTCCTGTATAGAAATCTGAACTGGTATTCGACCTTGTGACATCGATGACCTTCTTTTCGACATTTTCCAGCATTTCATCAACAGACACGGAACCATCATAGGCATCATTGGAGATCTCTTCACCGACTTTTATGACTTTTCTGGCCAGTGACTTATTCCTGATGATCGAGATGTATTCTTTGGTGTTGGTGGCTGAAATGGTCGCGTTTGCCAGCTGCATCAGATAATCAATGCCGCCGATCTTGTCGTAGATGCCGAAATCCTTAAGCTTTGTAGATAAAGAAACCGTATCGACTTTCTCCTTATTCTCAAACATTGCCGACATTATTTTGTAAATGGACTGATGCTTGCCCAGATAAAAATCTTCGCCGGAAAGACCTGCGTCTATGCATTGTCTTAAAGCATCAGGATAAAGCATGATATTGCCAAGCAATGATTCTTCAGCTTCGATTGAATAAGGCATCGTTTTGTTGCTCATTTTGTTTCCTCAGTAAGAATTACCTTGATATTCGCAACTACATCTTTATATAGTTCTACCTTAACATTATAAGTTCCAAGTTCATTTAAAGGAACATTGTCTTTGATCTTGCGCTTATCTATCGTTATATCCTGTTTCCTTAGTTCATCTTCGATCTGCTTTGTCGATACAGAACCGGATACCTTGCCATTCTTGGCCTTTACCTTGAATTCAAGAGCAGTCGCTTCAATGACCTTTTTCAGTTCCTCGGCTTCTTTTCTTCTCTGCGCATCAAGCTTTGCAGCCTCTTCTTTCTGCTTTTCCAGAACTTTCTTGGAACCCTCAGATTCCTGAACGGCCAGATTTCTTTTCAAAAGAAAATTACGGGCATATCCGTCCGCTACATCTTTTATTTCGCCTTTTTTTCCTACTTTAGGAACATCAGCCAGCAGTATTACTTTCATTTTTCTCTCCTTCAAAATATTCATCCAGAACCTTTAAAAGTTCATTTTCAATCTTGCTTACAGAAGTATCGGAAACCTGCAGACCGGCTGCCGTCATATGACCGCCTCCATGCATCTTTTCCATGATGACCTGAACATTGATCTTGCCTTTAGATCTTGCCGAAACAATGACTTCATCCTTCTCGTTGTTGCATATTACAAAAGCCGCTTCTATGCCCTTGGACTTGACAAGAATGTCACTGGCCTGCGATGCGATGGTCCTTGAGAACTGTCCTTCGTAAGTCGGTGCGACAATGATCTTTGATCCATAGATCTTGCCACTGTTAAGGATCTTGCTTTTCTGCAGAACGGCATAATATGAATCCTGTGAAAGATCATCACAGACCATCGGGTCAGCTCCATATCTCCTCAGCTGCTTCGCCACATCAAATGTCCTTGAGCCGGTCCTGACACGGAAATGATCGGTATCGATCAGTATGCCAAGATACATGATGTTGGCCTCTTCCGGTTCGATCTCGATATTCTTTGAAAAATAAGGAAGAAATTCAACTGTGATCTCCGTAGCGGAAGAAGCAGCAGCTTCGATATACATCATCAAAGCCGTCACATCTAGATCAGCCTTGCGGCGATGATGATCAATGATAATGATGCGTTTGGCCTGTTTGAGCAGGTTACTTCCATTCGATTGCGCTGCTGAATGGTGATCGACCATAATGATCAGTGAATCATCGTCGCAGACATCAATTGCCTCTGTTTCCGAAACAAACGTGTGCTTGCCCTCAAGCTGTTTTGCATACTTGACCATTACCTCATTGATCATCGGTTCAATACCGCCTGTCTTGGTAATGATATATGTCTTTTTATCAAGAGACATCGAGATATTGGCCATGCACATTGCCGAGCCGATACAGTCGGCATCCATATCTCTGTGTCCGACAATGATGACATTTGAAGATTTTTCTATCAGGTCTTTTAGGGTATTGGCTGTAACACGGACCTTCGTCTTGCTTTGCTTTTCTCTGGCTTCTGTCGTACCGCCATAGAATGTCGCATCATTTCCCGCTTCTTTGACTACGACCTGATCTCCGCCCCTGGTCTGTGCAAGATCCATTAATGATTCGACGCTTTCATCAAGTTCATCAAGATTATTGCTTCCTGTTGCAAAAGCCATAGAGATCGTCACATCGACATTGCCTTCTTTGGATACTTTTCTGACCTTGCTTAAAATGGAGAATCTGTCAGCTCTGATCTTTTCGAATGTCTCTTCATGCATGATGAGAAGCAGTCTGTTGTTTTTAAGGGTCTTGTATACGACATTGAAACCACGGAAGTAATCGATTACAGGGACTTTTATATTGGCATTTATATAAGAAAGTTCATCTTCGGACATGGTCAGTTCATCGTAGTTGTCATAATTGAGAAGACCAAGAACCAAAGCCTCATCATCAAGACGTTTATCAAGATCGTATTCTTCAGTTATATTTTTGAAAATCAGCACAAAGGCATTGGCGATTTTTCTGACCAGAAATTTCTCTTCGTTGATGATGACCGTCTGGATATTGCCTTCATTCGCCAGCATATCCTGAAGTTCAGGCAGCCAGTTGAGTATCTTTTCACCGATATGTTCCATATTTCTTTTTTCAAAGAAATCAGACATAAAAGTGATCTCAAAGTTCTCGTTATAGGTGATGATGCCGATATCACCGTGATTCAGTACTTCTTTATATGAAAGCTCAAGGCTGTTTTCTATTTCCTTGTTGGAATCGCTGCGCATCTGTTCTATCGAATAAAGCATTACGGCAATGCAGGCGATAAAAGCGCAGGTAATGACGATGCTCAGGGTGATATCCTGTTTAAAAAAGACACCTAAAACAAACAGAGCAAGTATCACTCCTACAGATGTAAATAAACCTAAAAATGTGATGAAAGTTCTTCTTTTCATTCTTTATGTTCGAGGACTCTTCTTTCTTCAACTTTCTTCTCGAGATAGTTCCTCAGCGGTCCTGATGCATACAGGAAACCGATGATCATTATCACAACACTCAGCTGCGGAAAAAAGACAGAAAGAAGTACTACGATAGCACCGACATTTCTTCTTAAGACCATTGATCCAAAAAGGATCATGAAGATATAGCCGTAATAGAAAAGGATGATGCCGCCTAATATCGAAGAAATCGTACATACATAATAGACGATCTCACTGTCAGAATACCTGGTGAAAAACATCATACTGGTCATAATTAAAGAAACATATGCCAGGACCTTGTTTCCTTTGACTTCATACAGATTGGTTTTGCCCAGATCCCTGATCTTGAATCTTTTCAGGAATGCCACACTGAGAATATGTATCAGAACACCCTCCATCGCTCCTGTAATTATGATGGAAACGACATAGATGACACCGATCATCTTCACCAGATCAAATCCGGCCATCGAGAATATCTCGCTGTAGTTCATACCGCCAAAGCCTGATGCCTGATTCAGAGCTTCCATATATTCCGTAAGCATCTGTGAAACAGGGAATCCCAAAAGCGGATAAACAATAAACGTGGCAACGATCTCGCCTATAACATAAGTGATGATGGCGATAAGCATCAATGTACGTCTGTCCTTGTTTTTGAATACGCCATAGGAATAGCATAATCCTGTAAATATGCCGACCGGAACATAGATCAGATAGGTAAACTGGAAATTGCCCAACAGAAAGGCCATGATCAGGATACCGACAGACAGGATCACTCCGTCCTTGAGCGTATTCATGCAGGAATAAAGGATGATTATCATAGGAACAATCAAAACAACGAAATAGTCAAAGAAATATCCCGTCATCCTGTCAATGATGATCAGAGCCCCCATAATGGCCAGCATCATGGCGCCCTGTGTGATCTTTTTGGTCTGATTCATACTCTTACTATTATAAAATAAAACCTCCAATAAATGGAGGTAATATAACTAATCGGCGATATATGGTAATAAAGCCATCTGACGTGCTCTCTTGATAGCAGTTGCCAGCATCCTCTGATACTTGGCGCTTGTTCCGGTCACACGTCTAGGAGTGATCTTTCCGTTTGGAGAGATGAACTTCTTGAGCAGTTCAACGTCTTTATAATCAATATATTCAATTTTGTTCTTGGTGAAGTAACAAACTTTCTTATATCCGACTCTCTGTTTTCTAAAAGCCATAACTTAATCCTTTCTTAATCTCAATAAAATGGTAGATCATCACTGGAGATATCCAAGGACGGCGTATTTGAGAAATCATCGTCCATTGAATCAAAACCAGGTTCTACACTAGGTGCAAAAGTCTGATTGTTTGTAACAGGAGCTGAATAGCTGCTGTTTGCATTGGCGTTTGCCCCGTTTCTGCTGGAAATGATCTGCACACTGTCCGCAACCACTTCCGTAACATAGACTTTACCGTTCTGGCCATCATAGCTTCTGGTCTGGATCCTGCCTTCGACTGCCACAATAGTGCCCTTTGATGCATATTGCGCAAGGAAATCGGCAGACTGCCTCCAGGCTATGCAGCTGATGAAATCAGCGCTCTGGCCACCCTGCTGCTGTGACTGAAATCTGCGGTCTACGGCAACAGTGAAATTGCATACAGAAGTATTTGAGCTGGTCTTCCTCAATTCAATGTCCTTTGTCAGACGACCAACCAATGTAACACTGTTGATGTTAATCATTATTTACTTCCTTTTTTCTCATCAGCTGAGATTGTCATGAGTCTTACGATGTCGTTATTGATGCCCATCAAACGCTTGAATTCGTTCAAACCGGCAACATCAACAGTATAAGTGACTACGACATAGTAACCTTTAGACATATGATCGATTTCATAAGCGAACTCTCTCATACCCCAGTCGTCAACATTGTCGATGGTTCCGCCATGAGCAGTGATAATGCCATGCATTTCTTCAACTAAAGCAGCTCTAGCAGCATCGTCAAGTGAAGACTTGATGATATACATAGTCTCATATTGTTTCATATTTTACCTCCTTCTGGACTAAACGGTCTATTTCTAGACAAGGAATAGTTT
>CADCPE010000177.1 GCA_902803275.1 uncultured Erysipelotrichaceae bacterium | reverse complement strand
TATTTTATGATAAATCCCGTTTCAGTTAAACCTGTTCCCGCACTTCGGGCAGAACGCAAAATCCTCATCCGTTTCGTATCCGCAGTTCAGACATCTCCTATGACCCTCTGTCGTATATCCCTTCTTCAGCAGGATAAGGTCTGCCTCAGTGATCTTTACTTCTTCGCCGTTTTCTATCCTTCTTCCGACCTCTTCACTCAGTTCATAGATGCTTTTGCAGCAGCTCATCTGTACATAATAGTGTCTGTTCCATTTAAAGATCGGAATAAGGAAGAGGCTCAGCAGTGAATAGGTCATAAAAACGCAATAGCGGCCATAGCTTCCGCATATATCGCATGTGACAAGCTGTGAAAAATCAAGATCCTTGCTCTGCTGAGTGATCCCCATCATGAAAAACATAATTATTCTATCTCTTCAATAAATCTTTCCTTCAGTTTCTTATACTTCTCAATTGTATCATCACACCATCTGTCAAACTCCGGGTCTTCCTTCTTTTCTTCTGGATGTTTATTCATGTATTCCACAAACATCCTTATCCCCTTTTTCATATCGATCGAAAATTCATATTCAGGATTGAGCTTTCTGATCTTGGAAATATCGAAGATATTGGAGAAGTGCTTATCGCCATGGATCGCTTCCTTCCAGTTGTATCTCTTTGATCCGTCAAGCAGCTCGCTGCTGATATAGACCGGTCTGTATGTGCCGCCCAGTTCGTCGGCCAGAGCCTGATAGATCATATCCCAGGTATATGATTCGGGATTCATGATCTGATAGATCTCCCCTATCGTTTCCTTGTTTGCGATCAGAGGCATGAACAGCCTCGCCAGATCATCCGCATGGCTGCCGGCCCACACCCCCTGACCATCGCCATGGACGATGACTTCCTTGCCTTTGATCATCCTTGAACATACTGACCAGTAACTCTTGCCTTTTACCGACAGCGGGATCCTGTTCAGGGAATAGGTCTGGGTCGGTCTGACGATGCTCACCGGAAAATCCGCTTCATCAAGAAACAGCCTTTCGCATTCTTCCTTGTTTCGCCCGTATGTACTGTATCTGTTTCCATAAGGAAGCTTTTCATCGACATTGCAGGAAACACTATGGTCTAAAGCCACCACTGTCGAGATGAAGATGAACTGATCGGTTTTCCCCTTGAAAAGGTCGATGTTCATCTTTGCGTCATTTTTATCCATGATCAGAAAATTGATGATTGAATCAAAATAAAGATCTTTGATCATTTCCTTTATCTGTTCACTGTCTTTTCTGATATTCGCTGTAAGCCTGTGGACTTTTTCCGGGAGTTCATCCTTTCTTGAGCCTCTGTTAAGCACGTAAAGATCCACATCGCCATCTTCAGATAGGAGTTTTGTGATCGGTGTGGAGATCGTTCCCGTACCTCCGATGATCAGTACTTTTTTCATATGTCTTTTACTGTTCCTTTTTCTCCATCATATAATACTCAGAGAGTCATTCAAAACACAATTATCTTTATAATAGTGTTATGAACACCTCTTACGGCATCAGACATCACGCGCTCCTCTATGCCCTTATCGTCAAATATATTTTTGTATATGAGGATAACGATCCCGAGGAAGCGGTCAGAAACTTCACTATGGCTTATGGAATAAAAAGAGGACAGCGGATGAGAAGACTGGCTCTGGAAAACAGCGAGCCTCTTGATATCAGCACATTCCTTGTCCATGGGGAATGGACGGCGCAGAAGGATGAAAACTCTTCCGTACTTTCATCAGATAGTGACAGCACTTATTCTACCGTGCATAAATGCGCCTGGTTTGACTGCTGGAAGAAGTATGGTCTTCTTGAATACGGAACACACTACTGCCGCTATATCGACAAAGCCATCTGTGACGGATTTGACGGCGATTTTTCTTTGGATCTTGATAAAGCTATCGGTTTTGGTGATAAACAATGTGAATTCAGATGGAACAGAAAATACGATGAAAGCTATCTTGACTCTCATCCGAAAAAATGGATCCTTCCTTTTGAGTTTCATTGTCAGGAGTTAAGAGAGACCGCTTATGAAGTCCTTGATGAAAAGATCAGGGACAAAATCCTTGATCAGGCGGATGAACAGTTCAGAAAGATATTCAATATATAGAAAAGCCCCGGATCCTGGGGCTTGATTTATCAGTCTTCAGTTTCCGCGTAACGCAGGAACTTGAGCGAGAGTTCCGTGATGTCGTCAAACTGTTCTGCACCTTCATAGAACTTGTTGACATCAGCCAGAACGTTTTCACACAGCTGCTGAGCCGTTTCCTTAGGATGGCTGTTCAGACAGGCCTTCAGTCTGTCGTCGCCATAGAGTTCCTCATTGAGGTTGGTCGCTTCCACAACGCCATCGGAATAGACGAACAGCTCATCGCCCGGAGACATCATCAGCGTCTGTTCCTTATACTTGATGCCATCCAATCCCGCCAGGATGAAGCCGGCCGGGATCTTCATGTATTCAAATTCTCCGTCTTTTCTCTTCAATAGCGGCAGGTTATGACCGGCGTTGGCGTATTTGAGTTCACCGGTCTTCAGGTTCAGATTGCCGATCCATGTCGTTACGAACATGCCTGCATCATTTCCTTCACACAGTCTGCTGTTGGCCTTTGTCAGCACCTCGCCCAAAGAAACACCTGTCTCTACATAGTTTCTGATCATCGTCTTTGAGCGCATCATGAAAAGCGAAGCCGGGATACTCTTGCCCGAAACATCGGCAACCAGGAAGATCAGCGATTCATCATCGATCATGTAGAAATCATAGAAGTCGCCGCCGACGACCTTTGCCGGATCCATCAGGGCATACAGATCGAATTCATTATGATCAGGGAAAGCCGGGAATTCGGTAGGAAGGGCTGAGAACTGAATGGCCTTTGCGTATTCCAGCTCGGCATCGATCCTCTCGTTTGCTTCCTTGATGAAGTGCTTCAGGGATTCGACCGTCACATTTATGCCGTTGGACAGCGAGATGAATTCAAGGTTGTTCTTGACATCGACAGTTGTCTCCAGATCGCCTTCGGTTATCTTGTCAAGAGATCTGTTGACCTGATCGATACTGTTGACGATGCGTCTTTTTGTTATATAGTAGATACCCACGAACAGCAGTCCGAATACCATCGTCTGCATGAAGTAGTTCATCAGTGTTGACTGATTCTTGGTGAAGTCCGCCTCAGTCTTGGCGTAGAATGCATAGATCTTGTAGGTGTCGACATCTGTAAGCGTATAGTAATAGTCTATATCATCGATCCTTGTTTCATAGCGGCTGTAGGTCTTAAAATCAGACTCTTTGGTCTCCAGTCCCACTTCACTGATGTGTTTTCCGGTAAAACCCAGTTTGTCGGAAACGATATAGCCGTTTTCATCTACTATCATTACCGAACCCCACTCTCCGATGCTGTGGTTATTGACGGCAAGCTCCATGGCACGATCAAGATTTTCGTCATATTTCTCTTTATCGAATGCAACAGCTACAAATTTGTCTTCGTAATAGATGCCGCTGTATTTTCTGATCGTTCCTTTATCATCTACTTCATTAAGCCCTAGATCAAAGGTTTTGACATGCCTGTATTCCCTGTATTCCAGGAAGTCAGTCAGAACATCAAAGTATTTAAGGTTCTTGATGTTTTTGCCCAGATAATCCCTGTTGGTGCTTTCAAGAACGTTTCCGTCCGTATCAAAAATCACCACATCATCGACACCGTAATAATTGGCCAGCCAGTCGATATCATAGTTGAGATCATGGTAGAAGTCTTCGGCTATCTCTCTGGCCATGGTCTGCATCCTTTCGTTAAGCCTTCCCTGTCCGTCCGTATAAACTTCAAGAATGCCGTCGATCGTCTTGTTGAAAATATCGATAAGCGAAAGCTGCCTTTCAATTATATAAGTTGTTGCAGTCGTGACGATAAAACCGGCCACGACGACAGCTATCAGTGATCGCTGATATTGTGAAGAAATGGTCGGAACAGCTTTCTTGTTCAGGCTTTCTCTTTCTATGCGCTGAATGAAGAAAGCAACCAGCCCGACAGTGATGGCGTTTATGGTGATCATCGGTCCCGAACATGTCTGTACATAGGTAAAGGCCGTCTTGACATATTCAAGATTGGTCAGGAAGATCATGATCATGTGGAAGGTCTCACTGAAAAAACCGATAAACAGTGCCAGATACCATTCAGGGGAACGGTTGGCGAACATATATTTGCGGAAATAAGCCGCAATGAAACCGACGACGATCGTTGAGATACTGCAGGCTATCCTGGTGTAATAACCGCCGCCCCAGTAGACACAGAACCATCTTTCGATACCGCCGATCAGACCGCTGATTATTCCGGCCAAAGGTCCGAAAAACAGTCCGGCACAGAGCGGAGCCGCATCTCTGACGTTGATGATCGTACCGTTATACTGAACACCGAATTCTGTCGCAATGATCGCTATGATACCGAAGATGATACCGACTATGATCTGTTTGCGTCTATCACTCAGCCGTGAATATCTGCCGCTCTGCAGCACAAAATACAATATCAATGTGGTACTGAACGGAATAAGCGCTAATCCTAGTAGTCTTCTTGCTGTGATCATTTCTTATATATTTTACTGCTACTTGGCAATATACTCCATTAATAAAAGATAGGTATTCTTCAATCCATCGATATGCGTACGCTCGTACCCGTGAGTGTTTGCGGTGCCCGGGCCGATTGCGGCATGTCTTATATCATAGCCCGCCATGATCGAACCGTTGCCGTCTGTTTCGTAGTGTGGAGTAAAGACATCCATCACATGATCGATCCCGGCCTTTCTGGCACAGGCTCTCAGTTCATTGGTCATCACATCGTGATAAGGGAATTTTGCGTCCTTCGCGAAGATCGAGACCTTCTTTTCGTCTGAATTCTGCTCCGGTCCAAGAGGAGCGATATCGACTGCCAGAACATCTTTGACTCCCTCAGGAAGCCAGGTCGTTCCGTGTCCGATCTCTTCATACATCGCAAAATACATGTAGACTTTACGGTTTAATTCTACCTTGGCTTTCTTAAGATCCTTCATCACACAAAGGCAGAGCGCAGCTGAGGCCTTGTCGTCGATAAACCTTGATTTGATATAGCCGTTATTCATCGTGAAACGCGGTTCAAGACCAATGAAGTCGCCGCTTTCGATGCCGAGCTTTCTGACGTCT
>CADCPE010000176.1 GCA_902803275.1 uncultured Erysipelotrichaceae bacterium | reverse complement strand
GATCTGACCGGCAAGGTCGCACTGGTCACCGGTGCAACTGACGGTATCGGATTCGGCATCGCCTGCGGTCTGGCTGAAGCTGGCGCAAAGATCGCCTTCAACGGACGTACTCAGGAAAAGATCGACGCCGCCATTGAAAGATACAAAGAAAACGGTGTTGAAGCAATCGGCTATGTGTGCGATGTAACTGATGAAAATGCCGTGAATGAATTTGTAGAAAGGATCAACAGGGAACTGGGAACGATCGATATCCTGGTAAACAACGCCGCCATCATCAAGCGTGTTCCGATGACGGAAATGGATGTCGCGGATTTCAGAAAGATCATCGATACGGATCTGAATGCCCCGTTCATCTGTGCCAAGGCGGTTATTCCCGGCATGATCGAAAAAGGACACGGCAAGATCATCAACATCTGTTCGATGATGTCAGAACTTGGCAGGGAGACCGTTTCAGCCTACGCTGCAGCCAAAGGTGGTCTGAAGATGCTGACAAGAAACATCTGTGCCGAATACGGCGGCGCCAATATCCAGTGCAACGGTATCGGTCCAGGCAATATCGCGACCAAGCAGACTGCTCCTTTAAGGGAACCTCAGGCTGACGGTTCCAAACATCCGTTTGACCAGTTCATCGTCTCCAAGACGCCGGCCGGCAGATGGGGCGAAGTTGAAGATCTGAAAGGCCCGGCAGTATTCCTGGCTTCAGAAGCTTCTGACTTCGTAAACGGCCATGTTCTGTATGTCGATGGCGGAATCCTGGCTTATATCGGCAAGCAGCCATAAGATAAAACAGATATAGAATCGTTAAAGGCAGAGAGAAATCTCTGCCTTTCTGATGGAAAAAATGAAAATGAGATATGACTGATTTGCTATAATTAATCAAGTAAGGTGAGATTAGAATTAATCAAGAGCGGTGACCGGTATGGACCTTGAAAGCATTCAGAACAACAATGTTAAAGAAATAGTCGGACTCATCAAACAGATGGAGTTTGATGATTCTTTGAAAAAGGCTTTGGAAGACTACCATGACAATGATATCGCTGATGCTTTGGCTTTTCTAAGCGTTGAAGAAAGAAAGCTTCTTTATAAAGTCATCGGTCCTGAAAGGACCGGTGAAGTATTCTCTTTTGTAAAGTACGATGTCGATAAATATATCAGCGAGATCAATATCGATCAGGCTGCCAAGATCGTTGAAGAGATGGATACCGATGATGCGGTAGACCTGCTCGATATGATCGATGATTCCGTGGAAGAGAAGATCCTGGACAAGATGGATGATTCGGTCGAAGAAGAGATCAGGATGATCCAGTCCTACGACGATGATGAGCTGGGTTCTTTGATGACGACCAACTTCATCAAGCTCAGCATCTTCTATACGGTCAAACAGGCGATGCGTGAACTGATCAGGCAATCGGAAGATAATGACAATATCGATACGCTCTACGTCGTTGACAATGACAACCGCTATTGCGGTGTCGTTGATCTGAGACATCTGATCAAGGCCAGGGAATCCGATAAATTCAATGAACTGGTCATCACATCCTTCCCGTTTGTCTATGACCATGAAAAGATCGCAGATTCTTTGGAAGAACTGAAGGAATACTCCGAGAACTCGATCCCGGTACTGGATGAGGCTCAGCATCTGCTCGGTGTCATCACCGCTACCGATATCATCGAGACCGTAGAAGACGAGGCTGATGATGACTACGCAAAACTCGGCGGTCTTTCTGCCAAGGAAGATCTCAACGAACCACTCATCGAAAGTATGAAGAAACGTCTGCCGTGGCTGGGCTGTCTTCTGATACTGGGCATCGGCGTTTCGGCAGTCGTCGGTATCTTTGAAGGAGTCATTTCCGAAATAGCCATCATCGTCTGCTTCCAGTCGCTGGTGCTGGATATGGCCGGAAATGTCGGAACCCAGTCTCTGGCTGTGACCATCAGAGTACTGATGGACGAAGAGATCTCGGCCAAGGAAAAACTGGGACTGGTCTTCAAGGAAGTCAGAGTCGGTTTCTCCAACGGGCTTCTGCTTGGACTGATCTCATTCCTTTTCATTGGACTCTATGTCCACTTCCTCAAAGGCTATCCTCTGGGTTTCTCCTTTGCGGTTTCAGCCTGTGTAGGGATCGCCTTGCTTACGGCCATGCTCATATCGAGCCTGGTAGGAACGGTTGTGCCGATCGTCTTTGACAAGATGCATGTCGATCCGGCTGTCGCTTCAGGACCATTCATCACGACGATCAATGACCTGGTAGCCGTCGTATCCTATTACGGCCTATCCTGGCTATTGCTGTTGAAAGTACTCAATCTGTAAAAAAAAACGACTTCACTATGAAGTCGTTTTAGATCTCGATCACTGCTGTTGCGATACCAGCTTTTTCATGGCTGGCTTCCACAGCAACTTTATCACCTTTGTTCGCTTTAACGATCCAGGTCAGTCTCTTTCTGGCCTTGGCGTTTTCTTCCGTAGTGATGTTGCCATAGAAGTAGACACCAGTCACAGTTTTGGAATAGCCTGACAGTTCATCGATCTTTGTTTCCTTGAGGCCATTAACGATCTCTGCGCCATCTATCCTGACCTTTACCGGTTTGGCTGCTTTGATGTTTATAGCAGCCTGAGTGAGTGTTGTAGATAGATAATCGAGATTGCCTATAGTAGCGCTTATCTTGTAAAGATCATCGGAAAGCTTTTCTTTTGTGACATCTTCAATGACAAGTTTCGGCAGAGCCTTGAGGAAACGGATATTGAATCTTGTATTGGCTTCTAGCTCGTTTATAAGCAGATCCTCAGGCGGATTCTGATGGGTGAACTTGTAGTTGAACCCTCCGATCTCCACTTTTCCGAAAGTCGGATGATCGTATTCTTTGAAGCTGCTGTAGTACTGTGGAGCATTTTCCTTTGTCCATTTCAGGATCGCCGCAAATCTCTTAAGCTGCTTTTCCTCGTCTTCGCTTTTCTTGTTGTCCCAGTCATAAGGCATGCCTGCCTTTGAAGAGACATCCCAGTATTCCATCGTATAGGCCGGAATGCCCTGGGTCTCATACATCCAGTCATCGAGTGCTCCGGAATCATAGAACTCCTGTGAGCTCAAGAAGGTGTCGAAGATGTTCATGGCCTTATAGCCAAGTTCCTCTTCGCCCATCTTGGCAATGGCTTTGATAATCCTGCTGTCATATGCCGGAGCTTTATCCGAAGGCTTTGTACCAGGAGGGCAAAGGATCATGCCGCCGCTGGTATGGCCGATCGCAGCTCCGCCGATATTTGGATGAGCCAGGACGAAATCAACGATGGCTTTTGTTTCGATATTGCTTAAAGGATAGTTCCCGGCACCTTCCTGCCTTCCTTCAGGGGACCAGCCGTATGGGAAGTTGCGGTTGAAATCCAGACCCCATTCTGTTTCCTTGACCTTGAGGTTTTCATCACCATCATATTTTTCCAGAAGACCTTCGGGATAGATGTCGTAGAATTCTCCTTCATTGTCTGAAGGATCTCTCAATGTCATGAGTTCAGGATCTTCAGGATCCTTTTTCCAGGCACCATATGGTGTCTTGATCCTCATCATCCTGATGACGCCGTCATCATCGAGGTCTTTCTCTTTGATGCCGCCTTGTTTTCTGATGTATTCACGATTGACACTTCTTAAAGTGTAAGGTGTACTTAAATAAGTTTCAGCACCATCGGGAGTGACTCTCGGGATGACGTAGACGGTAGATTCATCAAGCAGCTTCTTTATGCCTTTATCTGTCTCATAGTTTGTGAGCAGATAGTCGATCGTGTGCATGGCACACATGGAAGCTGTCACTTCGCCGGCATGAATGTTGCCGTCGATGTATAAGGCCGGTTTCTTCAATGGATCACCGGTCCTTTTGTTGCTTAGAGTCGCAACATACTGGTTCCTGTTTTCCAGCGTTACGCAGTTGACATCCAGCTGCATCAGCTCAGGATATCTCTTCTGCAGTGTCTCAAGTACATCTTTCAGTTCATCATATTTATAGTAGTGATCATAGGCAAATGTGGTTTTCATTGTTTCTCCTATAATACCTGTGAGAGGAATTCCTTTGTTCTAGGATGCTTCGGATCGTTGAATAGTTCTTCAGGAGTTCCTTCTTCCATGACGATCCCTTCGTCGATGAACAGAACCCTGTCTGCCACTTCTCTGGCAAAGCCCATTTCATGGGTTACGATGACGCAGGTCATACCGGAATCAGTCAGCTTTCTGATGACTTCCAGAACGCCTTTGACCATTTCCGGGTCAAGTGCAGAAGTCGGTTCGTCAAACAGCATGACATCCGGTTCCATAGCCATGGCTCTGACGATCGCCAGACGCTGTTTCTGACCACCGGAGAGCTTGCGCGGATATTCATTGGCCTTATCCTCAAGACCGACCTGTTTGAGCAGTTTCAGGGCCTTTTCTTTGGCTTCTTCAAGCGGAACCTTCTTTTCCAGCGTCGGAGCCAGTGTGATGTTTTCCATGACGGTCAGATGTGGAAAGACATTGAACTGCTGAAAGACCATGCCGATCTTCTGACGGTGCAGGTCGATATTGGTGCTCTTGGGATCGAGCTTTTCGCCTTCGAAGTATACTTCGCCGGAACTAGGTTCCTCGAGCATGTTGAGACATCTGAGGAAAGTCGACTTGCCGCCCCCTGATGGGCCGATGATGCAGACGACTTCACCTTTATAGATCTTTTCGTTTATCCCTTTCAGGACCTCCAGATCGTTGAAATTCTTTTTCAGATCGACAGTTTCGATCAGCGGAGATTGCATATCAGTCACTTACACTCAGCCTCCTTTCGAGAACTTTTACTAGCGTCGTGAGTACGACAGTCAGTATCAGGTAGATGGCGGCGATGATGAATAACGGCTGCCATGACAGATACTTGTTGGCCAGGATCGTTCTGGTGTACATCAGCTCATACAGCATGAAGGTACCGGCCAGTGAGGTTTCCTTGATCATGGCGATATATTCGTTTGCCAAAGCCGGCAGGATATTCTTGATAGCCTGCGGCAGGATGATCTTGGTCATGGTGTGGGAGGCAGACATGCCTAGCGATCTGGCGGCTTCACTCTGACCGATATCGACGGATTTGATACCGCCTCTGATGATCTCTGAAACGTAAGCAGAGGAGTTCAGTGTCAAGGCGATCAGTACGTAGACTTCCTTGTCGACGTTGTTGAGAAACGGCACGACCAGCGGCAGAAAGAAATAGGCGATATACATCTGCACCAGCAGCGGCGTTCCCCTTAGGATATTGGCATATGCCGAAGAGATGGCAGAGATGATCTTATTTTTAGAAAGGTGCGCAAAAGCTACAAACGCACCTAATACAGAACCACCTGCTACGGCAATAAAGGCATATCTCAAGGTACCAATGGTACCTTTAAGAAAGATCGGCCAGTATTCCTTGAATACATCTAATATACTTGGTCCCATAATTCCCTCTTAGTTTTCTTGTAAAGCGAGAATCTGGTCTTCAACATACATCTGTTGCAATGATCCGGCCTGTGCCATGATGTGCTTGCCGACAAAATCGGCTAAGCTCTTGTAGTTATCGGCATCGGCAGCCGGAACGATCAGCGTGTGGTATGTGACGCTGTCATCACCGATATAGCCGACTGAAAGTTCAAAGGCTTCTGCTCTGTCTGCTTTCCAGCCAAATCCTGAGAAAGCCATATCGACCTTGCCGGTATCAACAGCTGTCAAAACGGCATTGAAGTCCATGGTTTCGATCTTGAGCTTGACACCCAGACAGTCAGCAACGTATTTTGCCAGCATCATTTCAGAGCCGTATACGGCGCCATCTTCAGTGATGAATTCAGCTGCCGGATAATCCGGAGAAGTCGCAATGGACAGTTCACCTTTGGCCAATACACTTGCCAATACACCGCTGGCATTGCTGAGATCCAGCTCAGGCTTGACAAGATCTGCAGTATCGAGCAGATACAGATAGGTATCATCGACGATAGCGTTATTGTAGATCGGCGTATCACCTACGATCGCCAGGGCATCATCGTCTTCAGTTCCTGATTGAACCTTGGCGATAGCTGTCCAGAGTCTGTAGTAGCCGTTGCTCATGGCGGCGTTGATGCAGGTGTTGACCGCATCCATCAGAGAAGTCTCGCCTTTCTTGGCAGCGGCAACGTTGCCTTCATAATCGCCATAAATACTAAGATCAAAATTGATCCCGCTCATCGCAAACTGCCCGTTTGACTGAGCGACATAGTTTTCAGCAGTCGTGCCATCCAAAGCGATCGCATCAGCTTTGCCGGTAGAAAGAGCCAGGATAGCCTGATCAAGAGTCGTGAC
Organism: uncultured Erysipelotrichaceae bacterium; assembly: GCA_902803275.1. Classification (GTDB taxonomy): domain Bacteria; phylum Bacillota_I; class Bacilli_A; order Erysipelotrichales; family Erysipelotrichaceae; genus Colivicinus. The sequence continues at coordinate 1,413 of CADCPE010000176.1, read as the reverse complement.
CAGTTCCAGCTCAGTCTTGGCTGGACCTTCGTCCTTTTTACCTGAACAGCCGCACAAGCCAAACAGCATAACTGCACTAATCAATAAAACCAATAATTTTTTCATTTTCCTTCTTCCTTTCCTTAAAATAAAAAACGTCCCTGTTAACACAAGGACGACAATTTCCGCGGTACCACCTTAATTCCCGACCAGTTATGATCGGACACTCTATAGTCTTAACGGGACAGGCGTGACTGTTTTGTTCAGCCATACTCCAAGGCACGTTCATCGATCGTGTCCTGCTGCGCTTTCACCAGACGGCAGCTCTCTAAGAAGACCGTAAAGACTACTACTCCTTTTCTTTGTATTGCCTAAATTAAATCATGGTTTCAGGTAAAAAACAATGATTTTTTGTAAAGATCATACAAAAAATGATAGAAATTTACAGGAAATTGAAAATATTTTCAGAATTATGTTCAGATTCGTTTCAGAATGAAATCCAGGACCATGTCGATCACTTCTTCTCTTTCCGGGCCATGGAAACCGTGTTCGGCTCCTTTTAAGACGATCAGTTCGCAGTTTGGAAAGCAGTTTCTGGCTTTTTCGACCGATTCCATCGTTACGAGCTTATCCTTGTCACCGTGGATAAGCAATACATCGCCGTCATATTCCTTCATCATTTCATAGATCGGCGTCTTAAGCAGATCCTTGATATAGATGCTTCCTACCTTCAGCCATAAAAGCTCATAGGTATCCGGGATCTCTTCAAACTTTCTCATCTCCTCTTCAACGGCATCAGCGAGGATGTAACCAGGATAAAGTCCGATCAATCCGGCGATCTTCTTTGGCCTTCTTGCAGCCACGATCGTTGAAACGAAGGCTCCCTGGCTCTTTCCAGCGAGAAATATCCTGGTGATCCTTTCATCTTTTTCAAGTTCATCGATCACTGTTTCAAGATCATCAGCTTCGCTCAATACGGACATCTCTGTCGTCTTGCCGTCAGACTTGCTTTGATAGCTGCCACCGATGAAATCGAAGATGCAGACAGCGATGCCGTTTTGTGCCAATACTTCCGCAAAGTCTCTTGAGCCTTCATGTACGCCTCCGAGACCATGAGAAAAGATCGCTAGCGGGAAATGATCCGCTTCGGGATAATAGACTTCGCCATAGATCTTTTTAAAGTCACGGTAGAAATCCTTCTGAACGATATTGTATTTTGTTTTCATTATCTTTATCTTACTACGAAGGGGTTGCGTCTGCTGGTATTTTTAATCTGTGTTTTTTGGTAAAATATAAATACAAGATAATAAATCGAATTTTGTGTTTCTACAAGCAATTGAATTTTATTTGCACTGGTCACGTCATTCACTAATCAGTGTTTTTGCCGTATAGGCCAACAGTAAGGGAAAAGATATGAATAAACTTGATCTGTTT
>CADCPE010000175.1 GCA_902803275.1 uncultured Erysipelotrichaceae bacterium | reverse complement strand
GATTTCTCTGATGCGTATGCCTATGACAGATCAGTCGTCATGGTTAAGGCTGACAACGAAGACATCAAGTCGCTCGATGACCTCAATGGCAAGACCACGGCCAACACGATCTCTTCCACTTATGCCGCTATTGCCGAGCAGCACGGTGCGAAAGTACAGCCTGTTGATGATCTTACCCAGACTATCGAACTGCTTAAACAGGGCCGTATCGATGCAACATTGAATGCCGAAGTCGTCTATGGTGACTACGTCAAGACTACCGGTGATACGGATATCAAGATCGCCTGCTATACCGGGATCACTCAGGATATTGCGATTCCGATGAAGAAAGGCTCCAGTGAACTGGTCAGAGTCGTCAATGAGGCGATCAGCCAGGCCAGAGCAGACGGAACCCTGAAGGCTCTGTCGGAAAAATACTTCGGTACAGATATCACAACCAAGCAGGACTGATCCTGCTTTTATTCTGCTTTGTTTGCTAAAATAGAAATAATGGGTATAGGGTTAAAAAGAGGTACGGTCCTGCTTGAAAAACATCATTCTGTCTGGAAAGAAAACGCTGAAGAGACCATCTCATGCCTTTATAGGATTCTTGGAAGAGAGGGGATCAGGATCGAACATGTCGGTAGTACGGCCATAGTATCGATCAAGGCTAAACCGATCATCGATATCGTGATCGGCACAGATGATTTTGAAAAGATCCTGGAAAAAGACGATCTGCTTAAAAAAGACGGCTTTATTCTTAGACACGATGAAAGACCTGAACAGCTCCTTTATGTAAAAGGTGATCTTGGAAAAGATTTCATCTCCCATCATATCCATGTTGTCATGATCGATTCTGTACAATGGCATGATTATCTTGATTTCCGGGACTATCTGAATGCAAAAAAAGAGATCGCAAGAGAATATGAATCATTAAAGGAAAAGCTCGCAATACGCTATGCGGATGACAGGAACTCCTATACGGAAGCTAAAAGCGAACTTATTTCAAGACTGCTTCAGGAAGCAAAACTATGGAGAAAAGCAGCAGAATAATTATTATCAACGATAAGGACTTATAAGATTATAATAAAGACAGGAATTTTAAAGGGGAAAAACTTATGTTTTCTGTACAACATTTTATCTGGCTAGGCATCTGTGCAATTATGTTTGCTTCGGCGATCGCACTGTATAAAAAGAAAAAGCCGAGTCTGGACAGAGTTCTTGACATCTGTCTGATCATCTGTGCCTGGTCGGAGATAACCAAGGTATTAAGCGTTCTGGAGATGGTTCCGTCAGCCAATGGCACGATCATGAGACCGTATCTGCCGCTCAACCATCTGCCTTTGCATATGTGTTCGATCGATATCATCCTTATTTACTGGGCCCGTCATACCAGCAGCACGCAGACCAGGGAAAAGCTTCTGGCGTACCTTTATCCGACATGTCTTTACGGTTCCTTGCTGGCTTTGGCAATGCCTTCGATCTTTACCACCAGTATCAGCGTTGACCAGGCCTTTACTCACCCTATGGCATATCAGTTCTTCATCTACCATACGATGATCGGTTCTCTTTCGGCTTTCATTGTCATGTCCAAGGAGATCGAATGGAAGAAAAGCCATTACTTTGATGCGATAAAGTATCTTTTCTTCATGTCCTTTATCTCGCTGTATGTCAACTCCATATTTGCCTCACCGACCTATGTTGACGGAAAGCTCGTGAGTGTTGATTTCTGGCCTAATTTCTTCTTTACCTACAACAATCCGCTGAATATACCGATGACCAAGATGAGCCACTGGTATATCTATATGGTGATAATCGCTGTGCTGGCTATCGTGCTCACATGGCTTTGTTTCTATCCTCTGATAAGAAAGAAGAAAGAAAAATAGACGACGCAAAATGAAAGGGCGGTTACTGATCCGCCCTTTTTGCTGCTTCTTCTCTTTGCTTTGAGATCTCTTTCCAGGAAGGGATCGTTTCGATGATCCTGGTCATATCCTTCATGATAAACGGTATATCGATGTTCTGCGGACATATCGATGCACAGGCACCACAGCCAAGGCAGGCTGAAGGCAGTTTGTCTTCATCCACAGTATCGAGCCACATGATCGCGTTGGTACTAGGCATCGTTTTGATCTCATTGTAGGTTGCGATCATTTCCGGAATGCTGATGGACATCGGGCAGCCTTCGGTACAGTAGCGGCATTTTGTGCAAGGTACCGAGTCTTTGAGCTTTTCCGCGATCTGCAGGATCAATTCCGTTTCTTTTTCATTAAGCGGATTGTTTCTGTTGAAAGTATCGATATTCTCCTTGAGCTGTTTCATATCTGACATTCCCGAAAGAATGACGGCATGACCTTTCTTGCTTAAAAGGAAATTGAAAGCCCAGTCAACAGCTGTATCCTCCGGTCTGAGCTGCTTCAGTC
>CADCPE010000174.1 GCA_902803275.1 uncultured Erysipelotrichaceae bacterium | reverse complement strand
ATCGATATAAACATCCTTTTTAGAAAAATCATCCTCTCTCAAACTGCTTCCGTCGGGTTTTGTATATGTATCGATGACTTTGGATATTTTCGATGCCCACATCTCGTCGGCTGTTCCTTTAATGATCACTGTCTCATTGTCATCGCTTACCGTATAATCCACATTTTCATAATCATTATGAAAAGATGTTTCTTTTGAAACCATCATGGCTTCAACCTTGTATTCTTTTTTGCCTGTCAGAAACCATTCTTCATCCGTCTGCGAAAGATAATCCTGAAGAGTGATCTCTACTTGTCTTGTATGACTGTCTGATCGTACTCTATCTAATCCGAATAATATGAACAGAGATATCAGACAGAGAAACAACAAGCAGGCAAGTTTTCTTTTATTTCTCATAATAAAGATTCAAAACTATTGAAACCGTCATCCTACAGCAATATCGCCATTTCTGATAAGTTCAAGCATGATATCGGCGATCTTAGGATCGAACTGGCGTCCCTTATTAGATTCTATTTCATTGATGATGCGTTCTTTGGAAAGCTTGTCTCTGTATACCCTGTTGGTGTTCATGGCATCAAAGGAATCGGCTACGCAGATCATGCGTCCGATCAAAGGAATATCCTCACCGGCCTTTCCTTCGGGGTAACCTTTTCCGTCATAGCGTTCATGATGGAATCTGGCGCCATCTTCAACATGTTCCAGGCTTTTGAATGTGTGCAGGATCTCACCGCCTTGTACAGTATGGGATTTGATTATTTCAAATTCTTCATCGGTAAGCTTGCCTGGTTTTCCCAGAATGTTGTCAGGAACACCGATCTTGCCGCAGTCGTGCAGCAGGGCGATGTAATAGATGCGATCAAGATCTTCACCTTTAAAACCCATCTGTTTGGCTATCAGTCTGGTATAATCGGCAACACGCTTGGAGTGACCATTGGTATATGGATCTTTCGCATCGATGAATCCGGTAAATGTTTCGATCGATTCATTAATTATCTCATTATCCCGTTCATGACGGGTGTTATATTTCCGGATCTGAGCTGAGGTTATCTCATAGATGATGAGTGCGATGCTCCAGAGGGCAAGAGAAACAACCGATGCCCAGAATAAAGGTTCACTGGTAAGCAGTCTGTTGTATTTGTATTGAAGCTCCAGCGTAGATTCTTCTATGCTTTCCCCTATCCTTGTGTAAAGAATAAAGCCGGGCGTAGTTCCCTGATAAGGCTCGATCGGAACTTCCATGGCGTTCATTGAAGAACTTGGAATATAGACAAAATAATCTCCGGCTTTCATATTGATGAATGTTTCGCCGTCAAAAGTTACAGTCTCAAGATCGTGATCGGAAGCGACGAATTCACGCATATCAGGAACAGTTGAAACAAGTTCTCTGCCATTAACATTCTGGTGGATCTCCAAAGCTCCGTTCCAGGCTGAAGCCAGAAAAACATCTGTATTAAAGATCAGTTTGAAATTGAAACTGTCAACTTCATCTTTGGTATTGTTGGATACATTGAAATCATAGGTATAAGCCTGATAATTCGCTTCGGTTATACCTTCATCATAGAGATCAAAGACTTTTGTCCACGTACTGCTTCTGGCTACAGCGTTTACAGACAGATCTGCGCTCTGATTGTTTTCGGCAGCAAACAGTGATGGTCCAGAGAAAACCGAATCATGCATGGTCAGATTGTAGTTTCTTGTCTTTATCACGCTTGCAAAAAATATAACAATAACAGCCAGCAGAGTGGAACTGAATATTAAGTGATAGTTTCTTTTCTTCTCTGTATTCATATGGATCTTCCTTTACATAAACATTATATTAGAAAGTATATTTTTTAGCAGATTTTTATGTATTTTTAAATTTATCGACATGTATGTCATATGAAAAATAATAATATGGAACATTACAGTCATTTTCCTTATAGCAGATTTGTTTTATATGTCAGAAGACATACGTTTTCTACATGAGTCGTATATGGAAACATGTCCAGGGGCTGGATCTCGCTGATATCATAGTGTTCCTTTAGGAGCAGAAGATCTCTGTTCAAAGTGGCTGGATTGCAGGAAACATAGACTATTTTTCTGGTTTTAAGTTCTATAAATGAATCAATCAGTTCCTTTGATATCCCTTTTCTAGGCGGATCTACAATGACGATATCTTTATCTTTTATATATTCATCCATTTTTCTGGAAGCATCAGCGCAGATGAATGATACATTGTTCATATGATTCAGTTTTGCATTATCGCGCGCATT
>CADCPE010000173.1 GCA_902803275.1 uncultured Erysipelotrichaceae bacterium | reverse complement strand
TGCCTTGTCTGCTTTTACAGATCAAGATCCCCCGGCATAAAAAAACAGCTTCCTTGGAAGCTATTCTTTGGGATATTTTGCGGCAGCGCTGATCAGATTGTTTGCGACTTCAAGTTTGTTGCGGTCACGGAATTTTTCATATTCTCTCTTGGTCTTCTTGAGATTTTCTTCCGCTGTTTTCTTATCTCTGATGGCCTGATCGATATCTATATCATTGACATCGATGACGCTGTCCGCCACGATCTGCGCTTCGTTGTCCTTGAAATAAAGTACTCCGTTGTTTACGGCGTAGTGCCTGAGTTCCTTGCCTTCCTTGGTCTCGACCACTCCTATCAGTAACGGCATCATTATCGGCATGTGATTTGAAAGGATCGTTCTTCTGCCTTCGCTGGTCGGAACATTGAGCTTTTCACTCATCGTTGTCTTATAGACACCTTCATAGGTGACGAAATCGACTTTAAACTCCATGTTTCATACCTTTGGCTTTTTCTTCAACGTCTTCAATGGCGCCGCAGTAAGTGAAAGCCTCTTCAGGATAATTGTCATATGCACCGCTCAAGATCGCTTTGAAAGATCTGATCGTATCGCTGATATGAACAAACCTGCCTTCGATGCCTGAGAATTTCTCTGCGACCGCAAACGGCTGCGAAAGGAAGTTTCTGATCCTTCTTGCACGGTTGACGATCGCCTTGTCTTCATCGGATAGCTCGTCTATGCCCAGGATGGCTATGATATCCTGCAGGTCATGGTATTTCTGAAGGATCATCAAAACGGCTAGTGCAGTGTCGTAATGTTCTTCACCGACGATATTCGGATCCAGTGCTCTTGAGCTTGACTGCAGCGGATCGACAGCCGGATAAAGACCTGAAGATGCGATCTTACGGTCAAGGACTGTCTTGGCATCCAGGTGCGCGAAAGCCGTGGCAGGTGCAGGGTCGGTCAAGTCATCTGCCGGCACATAGATGGCCTGTACGGAGGTAATGGATCCGTTCTTGGTGGAAGTGATCCTTTCCTGCAGTTCGCCCATTTCGGTAGCCAGAGTCGGCTGATAGCCGACAGCTGAAGGCATCCTTCCCAGCAGCGCCGATACTTCGGAGCCGGCCTGGGAGAATCTGAAGATATTATCGATAAACAGCAGAACGTCCTGGTTGTCGACATCGCGGAAGTATTCGGCCATGGTCAAGGCGCTTAAGGCGACTCTCATTCTGGCACCTGGCGATTCGTTCATCTGGCCGTAGACCAGTACAGTCTTCTCCAGAACGCCGCTTTCCTTCATTTCATAGTAAAGATCATTGCCTTCTCTGGTACGTTCACCGACACCGGCAACAACAGAGAGGCCATTGTGTTCAACAGCGATCGATCTGATCAGTTCCTGCATCAGTACGGTCTTGCCTACACCGGCACCGCCGAAAAGACCGATCTTTCCGCCTTTTATATAAGGACAAAGAAGGTCAACGACTTTGATACCGGTCTCCAGTATTTCCACAGCAGTCTGCTGATCTTCGAAAGAAGGCGCCGGTTTGTGGATGATATCCTTCTTGGCGTTCTTGACTTCCTCAAGACCGTCGATCGGTTCACCCAGCAGATTGAACATCCTGCCCAGGATCTGTTTTCCCACCGGTACTTCAATAGCCTTGCCGGTATCGATAGCTTTCATGCCTCTGGTAAGTCCGTTGGTCTGTGAAAGGGAAATACATCTGACCTTGTCATCTCCGAGGTCCTGTTCAACTTCACAGGTAATGAAATCATCATTAAAAGGAATCTCGATTGCGTTATACAGCTTTGGCAGCTGATCTACAAAACGTATATCTACGACCGGTCCGATGACCTGTACTACTTCACCGATATTTTCATTCATAATCGTTTTCCTTTCTATCTTCTTGTCGAAGCGACGATCTCATTCATTTCCTGTGTGATGGCCGCCTGTCTGGCCTTGTTGTAGTTGAGCGATAGCTCACTGATGAGTTCATCCGCGTTCTTGTTGGCGAGATTCATCGCGTTTCTTCTGGCGGCATTTTCCGAAGTCTTTGACTCCAGAAACATGACATACAGCTGAGATGACACATACATCGGGATCAGCGTATTGAGCACTTCATCTCTAGAAGGTTCAAGCAGGATCTCATCTTCTCCTTCGAGCTGTTTGGCTTCAAAAGGAAGCAGTTTGGTGAGAGTCGGCTCATAAGTCAGTGTATTGATGTATCTGGTATAGATGACATTGATCTCACTGATCTCATAGTCGCGATACAGGATCAGCAGGTTGTTTATCAGCTGGTTGAGGATGCGCGGCTGCAGGTCTTCAAGTTCATCATATTTCTTGACGACGAGGTAGTCGTTTTTCATCAGCCAGTTGTAGCCGATCGTGCCGATCGCAAAGACCGGTACATCCTTAGGCATGTGTTTTTCCGCAAACTTCAGCACTTCCAGGTTGTAGCTTCCGCACAGACCTGAATTGGAAGTTATGACGATATAAAGCGGATTCTCCGCCTTGCCCTGAAGCAGATAGCCGTTGGTTTCAACTTCCGGCCTCTTGCCTTTTAAAGCAGCCGAAATAAAACGCAGCAGATTGTTCGCATACTCTTCATTCTGCCTTGTCTTGAGATTGTATTTCTGCAGCTTGACGGTCGCCACAAGTTCCGTGGCCTTGGTCAGTTTCTTGGTCGAATTGACCGTCTGCAGTCTTTTTTTAATGGCACTTATCTGTCCGGGCATTTCTCTTTATAAATCTCTGAATCTGATCGTGAAGTTCGTAATGATCTCTGTTAAACGATCATTGAGCTGATCATCGATCTTTTTTTCGTTGCTGATCTGTTCGATGATGTCTGCATGAACAAGGTTCATTTCACTTAAAAGGCTCTTCTCATATTCTCTGATCCTTTCAAGCGGAATATCATCAAGCAGGTTCAGCTTGTTCGCAAACAAAAGCAGTATCTGATCGGCCGTGCTCATCGGCTGATACTGCGCCTGTTTGAGCAGTTCGACCAGATGGCGTCCGTGATTGATCCTGGCTCTGGTCGAAGGATCAAGATCCGAACCGAACTGGGCAAAATCCAGTACTTCCTGATACTGTGACAGATCAAGCTTCAGCGAAGAAGAGACCTGCTTCATGGCCTTGATCTGGGCAGCCGAACCGACACGGGAAACAGACAGACCGTAATCAATGGCCGGTCTGATGCCTGAGTTGAACAGTTCACTCTGCAGGAAAATCTGTCCGTCGGTAATGGATATGACATTGGTAGGAATGTAGGCCGAAATATCGCCGGCCTGTGTCTCTATGATCGGAAGAGCCGTCAATGAACCGCTTCCGAGTCTTTCGGAAAGTTTACCGCTTCTTTCCAGCAGTCTTGAATGCAGATAGAAGACATCACCCGGGAATGCTTCTCTTCCTGGAGGCCTTCTTAAAAGCAGCGAAAGCGTTCTGTAAGCGACAGCGTGCTTGCTTAGATCATCGTAGACGATCAGAACATCTTCACCTTTATTCATCCAGTATTCGCCGATCGCACAGCCGGAATACGGAGCAATATACTGCAGTGACGGAAGTTCTGAAGCACCCGCTACGACCACCGTCGTATATTCCATCGAACCGAAGCTGTTGAGCTTCTCGATGATCTGAGCGACATTGGAATTCTTCTGGCCGATCGCTACATATATGCACTTGACGTTGCGGCCTTTCTGATTGATGATCGTATCGACAGCGATCGCCGTCTTGCCGGTCTGTCTGTCACCGATGATAAGTTCTCGCTGACCTTTGCCGATAGGGATCATGGAGTCGATGATCTTGATTCCGGTCTGCAGCGGTTCATTTACCGGAGAGCGGTCAATGATGCCCGGTGCCGGAAGTTCGATCTGGCGGGAAGCTGAAGTTCTTATAGCCCCCTTGCCGTCGATCGGTCTGCCCAAGGCATCGACAACGCGGCCTAAAAGTTCATCACCGACCGGAACTTCAACGACTTTACCGGTCGCCTTGACTTCTTTTCCTTTGACGATATCCTTGTCGTTGCCCAGCAGTACAGCTGCAATATTGTCTTCTTCAAGGTCCATGACCATGGCCTTGGTCGTACCAAGGTCAAGAAGTTCACCGGCCATTGCATCATAGATGCCGGAGATATTCGCAACGCCATCCGCAACGCTCCTTACAAAACCGATGGTCCTGTTGGATTCCTTTCTGATCCCGAAGGAAGAATAGTCTTTGACTTCGCTGACCAGTTCCTTGCCCAGTTTCTCCGGAGCTTTTTCTACTTCGTTGTTTAAAAGCTGGTTTCGCAGATCATCAAGTTTGGCTCTGTAGGTTCCGTCCCAGACATTTTCATTGATGACGACTTTTACACCGCCGATCAGATCGGGATCGACTTTGTTTTCGACTCTGATCGTTTTGCCCAGCTTATGTGAGAAGGCAACTTCAATGGTGCTGATCTGCTGAGGATCCATTTTTTCCGCCGAGTGTACCGTACCAAAGACGATACCTCTTGACTGATAGTAGTAATCCAAAAAATCATGGATCAGTTCGATCTCCATGTGTTTTCTTGGAAGATTATCAATAACCAGGAATAAGCCATGCAGGATCGAATTATCCAGTTCGTTATTAAAAACTTCCTGAAGTTTTCTTTTTTTATCTTCGGAACTGTAATCGGATGAAACAATGTAGCGTGCCAGTTCGGGATTGTTGTTCAATTCATCATTGATCGCCTTGATCTCGCTGTAGCAGCTTTCGACCATGTTTTCCTGATTAGCCAGTTCCATCAGATTTCTGGCATAACCTCTGATACTCATTTGTTGATTACTTCCTTGACGAACGTATCGATATTATCCTTGTCTTCCTGGTTTTCGATCTTTACTTTAAGCATCTTTTCCGTAGCTGAGATGGTCGCATCCACGATCTCGCTGTGAAGATCCTGAAGCATCTTGCTTCTTTGAACTTCGATCTCGCGCTGAGCGTTTTCCATCAGCTGTTTGCTCTGTTCCTTGCCCTGTTCGACAAGTTCCTTCTTGATGATCTCTGCCTCTTCACGGGCAGAAGCGACGATATCCTCAGCTGACTTGTTGGCTTCGATGATGCCCTGCTTTGCTTCTTCGTTGAGTCTTTCTGTTTCCTCTTTCAGAACATCGGCCTCGCTTATCCTTGACTGTTCATAGTTGCTTCTTTCATCAAGGATCTTCTTGACCGGCTTGTAGGCCAGCTTATACATCAGGAAAAACAGTACTGCTGTAGCACATAACTGGCTGATAAATGTCCATACGTTAGGGAACAGCAAGCCAAATACATCAGGTAATTGCATCTTGCTATGCTCCTAAGACGAAGATGATCAAGAAAGCAACAAGCAGACAGTAAATAGCACAGGTCTCAGAAATAGCTGCACCGATGATAGCCATAGACTGGATTTTATCAGCTGCATCCGGATTCTTTCCGATTGACTCGACAGCCTGAACCGCTACCTTGCCTTCCATGATGCCTGTAACACAGCCACCGCAGACACAAAGTGCTGCCGCAAATGCCATTAATGCTTTTTCCATATATTTTCCTCCTATTTTTCCTCAGGTAATTCCTTACCTATAAACGAAACTGTCAATGTAATGAAGATGAATGCCTGCATGACCCCCGAGAACAGGTCGAAATAGAAATGCAGGACCGGTGCCACTGCAACACCGACGATATTGAATTCTCCGATAAACGGGATCGATTTTGAAATATTCCCGAGCATCGAATAGATGACGGTCATCAGGATCGATCCGGATATGATATTACCGAAAAGACGCAGCGACAGCGACAGCAGAGTCGAGAACTTGCTCATCAGGTTCATGACCACAAACGGGGCAAACGGCTCAAACCAGCTCTTGAGATATCCTTTAGGACCTCTGCAGATAAACGAGAACACTTCGATCAGGATACAGGTGATGGCTCCTAGGGCCAGCGTCACCGAGTAGTTTGAAGTCGGCGGTTCTAAAGAGAACAGTCCAGAGATGTTTGCCAGAAAGATGTAGGCCGCAACCGTCATGATATAAGGGGTCAGGTACTTGGCCACTTTTTCATTGGTCTTGCTTCTTACCATATTGTCGATCATCTGCGCGTACATGATGACAAGAAGCACGATGCCGGTAGGCCTGCTGAGCGGATCAAACTTGACCAGCTTGCGGTTGATATAGACTAAAAGAAGCGCCATGAAAAGCGTCACTATGATGATCGAATAGACCGCGCTTTGGATTTCCATGTCACTCACCCCTTTCTTCTTTTTTCAATTGCATCAATTATCAGAGCAATCAGGAACAGTGACATCCCGATTGCCACTCCAATCAGTGAGAAATACTGCGGGAGCTTATAAGCGATGAACATGCACAATATCAGCAATGAATATCTTACGATATTGCTCATCATCATGATGCCGTATGCGCCTTCCTTGCCTTGGATCGCAAACTTCATGCTTGCGGAAAGCAGTACCATGTTCAATAAAGAAAATAATGTACTTAGAAGTATTCCTGCACTTATCTTGACATCGATAAGCGTGAACACCCCTGAGCACACAATTCCGACAGCAGCAGTGATGAGATAGACTTTTAAGCTCATATCGTAGATAAATATTTTGCCTGTTTAGGC
>CADCPE010000172.1 GCA_902803275.1 uncultured Erysipelotrichaceae bacterium | reverse complement strand
AAAGCGACGGTTCTGGTGATCGTGGGTCTGTCTTCAAGTCTTTTTAGGATTTCTTTATTCAATCTCTTAATGGTCATTACCTCGTTTTTATTTTATAATAAAGTTACTAGTCTATAAGGAGCTTGATAATATGACTAAACAGGAAAAAGAAAAACGCGAAATAGAGCGTTTGGAAAAAGCGAGTGCCTTTCATGGCCACAAGCACTATTTCGCGATTTTAATCGTGGTGCTGAGTATCGTCTATATCGTTGACGAACTGGCATCCAATGTCAGAGGTGTTGTTGATGTTCAGACGACAAGAGATCTGTTCAATGTCGTCTATCCGTCGACGGAATACGATAATGCATCTGCAACTTTGGGTTTTGTAACGATGGCCGGATATCTGTCTTTTCTGATCTCCCCGTTTTACAAATCCATGGCCGACAAATACGGACGCAGACTGTTCTTGATAATCAATACCCTGGGAATGGGCGTAGGCATGCTGGTATGCATCATCTCCAAGAGTATCGTCGTCTATGTCATCGGTGCTGTCATAATGACGTTTTTTACCCCGAACGATGTTCAGGTCATATACATCATGGAATGTGCCCCGAAGGAGCACCGCGCCAAGCTGTGCTCGATAACCAAGGGCATTGCGCTGATCTCGGTCTCATCGTTGGGCCTTTTCGTCAAGATGTTTGTCAATGACGCTGTACCTAGTACCTGGAGAAACGTCTTCATCATTCCGATCATCCTGGCCTTTGCGATCGGTATCGCCGCTATCTATCTGGTAAGGGAAACTCCGGTCTATACGCAGAAAAGACTTGAATATCTCAGATCTTCAGAAGAAGAAAGAGAAGCGGCTGCCAAGGCTGAAGCCGCGGCTGCTGAAGAAAGCAAAAAGAAGGATGTGACTGTCCTGTCGGCTTTCAAGTTTATCTTCACCAACAGACAGACCAGAGCGATCGCGATCGTTGCCTTGCTGATGGCTTTCTCGACCGGTTATACCGGCAAATATCAGGCCATGCTTGAAGCAGGCAAATATAACGGCGTCATGAATGTCGATGCCATAAATATCTTCCTGATGTTCTATCCGATCATCAACGGTGTCTTTACGGTCGTCGGCGGTTTCATCACTGACTCGCTGGGCCGTAAAAAGTCTGCGCTGATCCTTGGCTTATGGGCTGCTGCAGGTCTGGGCGTCTTTGCCTATGGCTGTCTCAATCCGCTCAATCCATACATCACCGGTCTTGCGTACGGTATCTCCATTGCGGGTCTGTGGTCTATTTCGGATATGATCTATTTCGTCATTACTTCCGAATCAACTCCGACCGAGATGCGTGCTTCCGTTGTCGGTTCAATGCAGCTGATCGGCATGTTTGGCACCGGCTTTAATATGATCTACAACAACGTGGTAACAGTCCTTGCCGGATCGACCAACCTGCCGTTTGTTCTGACGATCGCTTATCTGCCGCTGATGGTCATTTCATTGGCGATCATGATGTTCTTTGTCAGAGAGACAAAGGATGTCGATCTTGACAATGTAATGGTTGACTGATCATGGCGCTGGCAATAATAATCGTTATCATTATCCTTGCATGCACATGGGCAGCAGGATACTATGTATTCGCTTCCGTTTTTGTCTATAAAGATAAAGAAAAGGCTCCGTTGGATCCTGCTTTCATCGACTCGGAAAACGACATGATGAGGCCGACAGCCAGAAGGCTTTACGCCTACATCGAGCCGCTGAAGGAAGAGATGAAAAAACTCCCGCTAAAAAGACTGGAGACGATGTCTTTTGACGGAAACAAGCTTGTAGCCTATCTTCTTGAAGGCGATCCTAAAGAAGTCGTGATCTGTGTTCATGGCTATAAGTCGGACATCTATTCTGACTTTGCGGATAAAATAAAGATCTATCAGGACCGTGGCACAACAGTCCTGCTGGTCAACGACAGAGCACATGGCGAATCCGAAGGCAAATATCTGGGTTTCTCGGAGCATGACCGCATGGATGTTGCCCGCTGGGTCGACAAGATCAATACGATGTATGAAAAGCCGCGTATCTACCTCCATGGCGTATCCATGGGCGGCGCTACCGTCATCCATTGTGCCAATATGGAACTCGAAAATGTCTGCGGCATAATCGATGACTGCGGTTTTGATTCGATCCTGGGAATCAGCCAGTCGCTGATGAAGAATATATACCATGTTCCATATTTTCCGCTGGGCTATGTTGCCTGGTTCTGGGCTCAGGTATTGAATAAGGTCAATTTCAATAAATCGATCGGTGAAACATGTGCTTACGAATCGGATGTGCCGATCGTCTTTATCCATGGCAAGGAAGACCATTATGTACCTTGCCAGATGTCGATCGACATGTATGAACAGTGCCAGCAGCCGAAGGAGCTTCATCTTATCGACGATTGTGGACATGCGGCCGCCTACATGGTCGCTACCAAGGAATATACAGATATGGTCAACAGACTGATGAATGGAGAAGTTAAATAATGAAATACCTGGGTGTCGACTATTACCCTGAACAGTGGGGCATGGAACTGGTTGATGAAGATCTTGACAATATCGTCGAATTAGGCGCCAACCTTATAAGGATCGGTGATTTTGCCTGGGACAGATTTGAACCTGAAGATGGCAGATATGAATTTGCCTTCTTTGATGAAGTTATCAGCAAGGCAAAAAAACACGGTCTTAACATTCTGATGTGCGTGCCGGGTGCGACCATCCCGTCCTGGCTTTACCACAAGCATCCCGAGGTGATGAACGAGGATGAAAAAGGATACAGACAGCCGTTCGGCGCTCGCCGGGGACACTGTTTCAATAATGATATATACCTAAAAAAGGTCACTGATCTGGCTAAAGCCATGGCTGAACATTATAAGGATGAAGAAGCCATCGTTGCCTGGCAGGTGGAAAACGAGATCGGACATGAAGGCTCTGATATGTGCTATTGTGAAACATGCCAGAGAAAATTCAGGGCCTATCTGAAAAACAAGTATAAAGATATCAACGAACTGAATGAAAGATGGGGAACTTCGTTCTGGACACAGACTTACTATGATTTTGATGATATCCCGCTTCCTAGACCCTCATTCGTCGCTCAGAATCCGTCATTAAGACTGGAATGGGAAAGATTCAGATCGCTTAGTGCAGCCAATGTGATCAGCCGGATGGCTGAAGCCGTCAGATCGATCGATCACAATCACCCGATCACTCACGATTTTGAAGGCGGAACCATCAGCAAACATTTCTCACCGTTTGAAGTGGCGAAATGTCTGGACTTTGTTTCCTACAACAACTATCCGGTCTGGGGTGGTCAGCCCGCACCGATGTCGGATTCCGACCTGGCTTTCACTGTTGATTTTGCCAGAGGCTTCAAAAGAGAAAAGATCTGGGTCACCGAAGCCATTATGGGACAGCAGGGTCACAATGATATCGGCTATGCACCAAAGCCTGATGAAGCCAAAGGCTGGGCATTAAGTTCACTTGACCACGGCGTTGAATCGGTCATCTTCTTCAGATACCGCGGTTTTACCAAAGGCGCTGAACAGTTCTGTTTCGGTATCCTGGATGCGGACAATGTCAAAAGAAGAAAGTACTATGAGACACAGTCATTCTTTTCAGAAGCCAGAAAAAGAGATGTCGAATATCCTAAAGCTGATGTCTGCATCGTCTATGACTATGATTCCAAATCTTCAATGGCCATTCAAAGACAGTCTGACGTCTTTGATTATGAAAAGGAGTGTCAGAAGCTTTACCGGCAATTGTATATCCGCAACATGAACTGCGACATCATCAACTCCGATCAGGATCTTGATCAGTACAAGCTGGTCATCCTTCCGTATATGATCGTGATGTCCGATGACTTCAAAAACAGACTGAAAGAATATGCAGAAAAGGGCGGAACAGTCCTGATGAGCGCCAGAACGGCCTGGAAGGACACCGACAACAATCTGGTCTTCAACAAGCGTCTGCCGGTCGATCTTGAAGATCTGACGGGCTGTGTCGTTGAGGAACATGAGTCCCTGCTGAGCGGGCAAAGCAGCAGGCTGAGTTATGACAGTCTCAAGGGAAAAGGCTATGTCTTTGAGGAACTGCTTAAGGTTACGACCGGTGAAGAACTGATAAGATGGGAAAACAACCCGTTTGGCGAATACGCGGCAGTGGTGAGAAACAGCTACGGTTCAGGAAAGTCCTACTACATGGGAACCTCCCTGGATGAAGAGAGTCTCAACAGGCTTTTCGATGAAATACTCAAGTCAGCATAAGCTGACTTTTTGTTTATAATAAGAGTATAAGTCTCGCATGAAAGCTGCAATGCCAAAGAAGGAAACATCATATGAAACAATATCGAACATATAACGGAAATGCCCCATATCTTTTTGTGAGCTATGCGCACAAGGACGCGGAAAGGGTACTTCCTTTTATTGAGGAACTTGACAGGAACAATTACAGGCTCTGGTATGATGCCGGAATAAATGTCGGAGCCAACTGGCCGGAAGTGGTGGCTTCACATCTGCTCAATTCAAGCAAAGTCATTTTCTTCATCTCTCGGAGTTTCCTCAATTCCCAGAACTGCATCAGAGAAGTAAACTATGCCGTGGCTGAAAGAAAAGAAATGCTTTGCGTACTGATCGATGATGCGAAACTGCCCGAAGATCTTTCCATGCAGCTGTCTACAGTAAAAAAGATCGCGATGTCTTCGCTTTCTGAAACGGCCGCAAAGATAAAGGAAGAATCCGGTCCGTCATTTATTGGTGATGGGGTCGAAGGCTATGAAGCAATAGACCGCAAAGATGCATCCATGAATATCTGGCGCATTGTCTCGATCATCTTTGCCTCACTGTTTCTTATATCGGCGATCTTCATCTTCGGCTATTTCAACAACTGGTTTTCCTTTGCAGGCGTCGATACGGTAAACACTTCGGATGTCAGCGGCAAGGAAGTCGAAATAACACAATTCAAGGACAATGTCAGCCGCAATGTCCTGCTTAAAGCCTACGATGGAAGTTCCCTTTATTTCTGCGGCAGCTATATGGTATCGGATCCGGAAGCGATCCGCTATAAAGAAAAAGAATGGTATGTGGCAGACAATAAAGTCGAATCCTCGGAATTCGGCGACCTGGAAATCATAACAGGCAAGGAAAAGATCGAATATCTGGCGCTGGTGAATGAAAACATCAGCGATGCTTCAGAACTTTCAAAGATGAAACAGCTGATCTATCTTGATCTCAGCGGCAATCCATTAGATGATTTATCTTTTCTGAAAGATCTCAGCGAACTGCAGATCCTTAAGCTGATAGATGTGAAGGTGAGTGATTTTTCAGCGATAGAAGATCTTAAGGATCTTAAATATCTGTATATAAGCTACGACATGCTTGAAGAAGTGCTTGATCATATCGATACATCGAAGGTCGATATTGTAGTAAAGAAATAAGGAGCGATCATGGAAAAATACAAGGGAAATAAAGAACCGTTCATTTATGCGCTGTTTGCACAAAGCGACAGAGAAAAAGCGTTTGAAGTGCTTGAGTATCTTTCAAAGAAGAATTACAGACTGACCTACGAGGAAAACAAAGCAGAAGACTGCATAAACCGCTCAGCTGATGTGCTGCTGTTTTTGAGCAATGATGCCCTAAACGACGAGAAGCTTCTCAAAGAGATATCGATCGCTTCAAAGCTCAATAAGACGATCATTTCGATCTTCTTGGAAGAAACGAAGTTGACTCCAGGTCTATCGATGATGCTCGGACAGACACAGGGCATCATGAAATATCAGCTGGATGATGAAGGCTTCAAAGAAAAGCTTGATAATTCACCGGCTCTGGCACATATGGAAGTTACAGCTCAGCAGAAAGATGCCGGCAAGAAACAGTCGCTGATGATGGGGGTTGGAATGGCTGCTTTGGCAGTTATTGCCGCTGTCATACTGATCTTCAAGCCGTTTTCTTCAAGCAGCGCTCTCTTGCAGCAGTTGGGTATTTCCGGAAATCTCAGCAATATCAAGACCCTCTACGTCTATGGCGAAGAGACAAGAGACGAATATGAACTGCCGCAGTTCATCATCACAAGCGACGGTCTCAACGATCTGATCCTTCTTGACAACATTACGGTTGACATCGGTTCCATTGAGGATATCAGTGACTTTTCAAAGATCACCAATCTTGAAGAACTGTGCATATCCGGCAACAGCATCAAAACGATCGAACCGATCCTTGGCCTGACCAGACTCAGATTTCTTGATATATCGCACAACTACGGAATCGATATCAGCGGCATCTCGGCTTTAGAAAACCTGGAGACCTTGAATATCGCGGAAACGGAGATAGAAGATATCTCTGAGCTTGAAAAGCTGAAGAATCTCAAGACCTTGTATGTAAGTTCGGATTATCTTGAAATGCAAAGAGAAGTATTGAATGAACTTTCTGCAGAAGTGATCTCGATCGATGAACCTGCCTATACTTATGAAGAACTGAAAAACGCTTTGAACAGGTCCGATGTTCACAGCGTCAGGATCATGAACAGCATAACGATCCCTGAAGGTGAGGTCATAGACATCAGCAAAGGAACCATATTGAGAGGATTCGTGACAGAAGCCGGTCCTGAACTGATCGTAGACAACTACGGCACCATCAACATCTATGGCGGTTTTGAGATGGGCCTTTGTACCAGAAACAACTACGGCACTATCAATGTCAAAGATGGCGGTGTCTATACCGGCGGAATGTGTACCAGCAACACCTATGGAACATTCATCATTGAAAAAGGCGGAATGCAGATACATGAAAGAGGACACTCGTTCAGGATCCAGTCCGGCCTGTATCAGAATGATGGTTATCTGGTGTTTGGCGGCGGCGGAGATTTCAGCTTCAATGACGGCGAATTCATAAACAACGGCGTCATTTTCTGGAATCTGGGAGATTATGGTCCGGGCATCTATCTTAACAGCGGCAACTATACAGACAACGGAAAGATCTACTTAAGAGACAATCGCGGAAAGCAGGATAACTTCAGCAGATATGAGATCGATGATGGCTGCATCGCGATCGAAATGAGTACGAT
The DNA here is from genome assembly GCA_902803275.1 of uncultured Erysipelotrichaceae bacterium. Taxonomy (GTDB): domain Bacteria; phylum Bacillota_I; class Bacilli_A; order Erysipelotrichales; family Erysipelotrichaceae; genus Colivicinus. The sequence goes on along the minus strand of CADCPE010000172.1, from coordinate 584 downwards.
CAACTCATACAATCCATAAAATGAAAAAATGATCTCGCTTGAGATCATTTCATTTTTCCATTGAACAGATACAGGACGTCGTTATCCGGGACCTCTTTCATATCGGAAATGTCAAAGCCTTTGATCAGGGCGATGTTTCTGATCAGCTTAAGTCCGATGACACAGTCACAGAAATCATTGATGATGTCATCCTTGTATCTTCTTTCAATGCAGATGATGTTGTCATAGTATTTATACAGCGTACTGTACAAAGCTTCGTCGAGTTCGTTGTTCATCTTGAAGAAGATCAGGTCGCTGTCAAGGACCTTGGTGATGTTGACTCTGCCGTGGCAGTAGTTGTATTTTTCATGGACGAGGCAGGTAGCCATGCCGGATTCGACCAGTGCTGATTCGATGAGCGTGGCCGCTGTGATAGTCTCGTATCCGCTCATCACTTCAAAGTGATCATCTGTTGATGTAAGTCCTGTTTCAAGCGAGACGATCTCTTTGACCAGCTCAGGATCGTTCTTATAGTAGAGAGTCAGGATCGAAAGCGGAACTATAGTTGCGCCAATGGAGACGAATGATGCTTCGGGAAGCATTTT
>CADCPE010000171.1 GCA_902803275.1 uncultured Erysipelotrichaceae bacterium | reverse complement strand
TTTCTGGAGGTTCTGCTTCGTGCTCTCTATTGCGGTACCGCAGTTTGTCACACTGATGATCATGAACATCATGCTTCAGCCTTCAGGCGCGATCAACGTCCTGCTTAAGAATCTGGGCCTGATCAGAGAATCTATTCCATTCTGGCAGAATGCCAATCTGGCTAAGATCACGATCATTCTGATCAACCTGTGGGTTGGTATCCCTTATACGATGCTGCAGGTCACAGGTATCCTGCAGAACATTCCGGCGGAATTGTATGAAGCTGCCAAGATGGATGGTGCCGGTCCGGTTAAGATCTTCTTCAGGATCACACTTCCGTACATGCTTTTTGTCACGACGCCTTATCTGATCGCAAGCTTCGTCGGCAACATCAACAACTTCAATGTCATCTATCTGCTGTCTAACGGCGGTCCTACATATGTTGGTGATACCGCAGGTCAGACCGATCTGCTTGTAACCTGGCTGTATAAGCTGACCGTAGACCAGCAGTACTACAACCTGGGTTCTGTAATCGGCATCCTGACATTCGTCATCCTGACAGTCGTCACGCTGATAACTTACAGAAACTCAAGTTCATATAAGAATGAGGAGGCGTTCATGTAATGAAGGGCGATAAGAATAAAATGAGTCCGCGCAGAAGACTCGTAAATCTGCTTGTGCATCTTCTGCTTGCTGCCCTGGCTATAATCTGGATCTTACCGATCTTCTGGATCGTACTGACCAGCTTCAGAGCAGAACCGGGCGCATACACCAACACATTCCTGCCTCAGGGCTATACCTTGAACAACTACATCAAACTTTTTACGGACAGGAACGTCCTGAACTTCCCGAAGATGTTTGTGAATACTCTGATCATCGCGATCGTCTGCTGTATCGCAAGCACATTCTTCATTCTTTCGGTTGCCTATTCGCTTTCCAGAATGCGCTTCAAATTCAGGAAGGCCTACATGAATATGGCAATGATCCTCGGATTGTTCCCTGGCTTCATGGCTATGGTAGCCCAGTATTTCATCCTGAAAGCCATGGGCCTTACCGAAGGTTCAATGGTCAGGCTGGGCTTGATCATCGTCTATTCTGCCTGCACTGGTCTGGGATTCCAGATCGCCAAGGGCTTCTTCGATACGATCCCTCGTTCGATCGATGAAGCTGCCGTAATGGATGGCGCTTCACAATGGGTAGTCTTCACCAGGATCACGATGCCTTTGGCTAAACCGATCGTCATCTACACGGTCATGACTTCCTTCATTGCTCCATGGGTAGACTTCGTCTTTGCAAAAGTTTTGTGCAGAGCCAATGCCGATCAGTTCACGGTCGCTATCGGTCTGTGGAATATGCTTCAGAAAGAGTACATCTATCAATGGTACACTTGCTTCGCAGCCGGAGCGGTCGTCATATCCATTCCGATCGCTGCCTTATTCCTGTACATGCAGAGGTTCTATGTTGAAGGCATGTCAGGTGCTGTTAAAGGATGATCTTAAAACCATAAATAACCATACAGAAGGGGCAAGACATTGCCCTTTTTGTTTAGACTGATTGCCGATTATAATTGATTGCTAAAAAAAAGAGATCTCTGTAGATCTGTCTTGCAACAGAAATGAGGCATCAGAAAAATCTCTTTTATGAAACATTAAATTGATGGTGTTTATTTAAGGATCACGGACGTCATCGCTCCGATCGTCAGTTTTCCGTTTTTGTATGAAGCATCATTCATTCCGATATGATCAAGCAGCTTGCTGTAGCTGTCTGTTGAGATAGTTATCTCCTCAGCAGAATTGTTGTGGATAAGATAAGTCGTTTCGCCATTGTATTCGATTGTAAAGCCTCCGACATTGCTGTTATCAAGATCAAGAACTTCATAAGTTCCTCTGGCGATCTGCGGATATCTGTTTCTTATACCTATTACATCACGGTAATAGTTGAGCAGACTGTTCTTGTCTTTGATCTGATCCTTGACAGTGCCGTTGATCTGCTTTGATCTGTCGTATGTCGAACCTTCAGGATCGCTGATCGTATCATTGTCGCCCCACAGCATGGCAAGTCTTCTGTTGGCATCGGTGTTTGCTGAACCTCTGGAGCCTTTCATGCCGATCTCTTCGCCGTAATATATGAATGGCGAACCAGGAGAGAGAAGATAAAGATTAGCCGCCATCTGAGCCTGTCCGCTGTTCAGCTGCAGATAACCGGCCGACCTGTCCATATCGTGATTGGAGATGAAGGATACGGCCATGGCATCTTCATTTACACTGCGGATCGTATTCTGGTAATTGACCACGTAATTGGTAAAGTTATTGATGTTTTCAGATCTGGCAGTTCTGGCGATCATTCCATCAGGCTGCGACATCGTGAAGTTGAAGCAGTTCATATCGTTCATATACTGATAGGTGATATATTCAGAGGTCCAAACCTCGCCGACAAGATAGACATCTTCCTTGATCTTTCTCAATTCGCTGCAGTACCATTTCCAGAAGTCGGCAGAATCTTCGTTGTGATTGAGGTAGATATATCTTGCCGCATCGAATCTGAATCCGTCGATCCCTTTTTCCAGATAGTATCTGGCAATATTCAATACTTCCTCTCTTACTTCCTGATTATCGAAGTTCAGCTCCGGCATATCGTATGAGAAGTTGCATTCATAGATCTCGTTGGTCTCGTTTATGTCACACCAGCTTGAGGATGCATCGCCTTCAAAGCGGGTATCGTAATTATAATAGTAGTAATACTTGTTGTTTGTATCGTTTTCCCGGTGGGCTTTCTCAAACTGTCTGAACCATTCATGCTGTGAAGAAGTGTGGTTGATAGCCAGATCAAGGATCACTATGACATTTCTTTCATGACACTTCTTTATCAGCTCATCAAGATCATCCTGATCACCGAAATCAGGATCGATCGTATAGTAATCGATCACATCGTATTTATGATAGGAAGGCGAGGCAAAGATCGGAGTAAGCCATATCCCTTCGATCCCCAGTGAATTCTTTGATCCGGACAGATAATCAAGTCTGTTGATGATGCCCTGAAGATCGCCTATGCCGTCATTATTGCTGTCGGAAAAGGAACCGGTGAAAATCTCATAGAAAACGCGATAGTTGTCATCGACCTGATTGTTCTGTCGGTTTTTCTGACATCCGCAGAATAGAAGACAGATAATAAAAATGGTCAGTATTTTTTTCATAATTACAAGTTACCTCATCTTCATTTTAATATTTAGTTTAGAATAATAATAGGAATAATAAAGGAGTTCATAAAAATGAGTTTTAAAAGAAGTGCTGGAATCCTGATGCCTATATCGTCTCTTCCTTCTCCGTATGGAATCGGTACCTTGGGCAAAGCGGCATATGATTTTGTGGATTTTCTTGTGAAAGCCGATCAGTCTTTCTGGCAGGTCCTGCCGATTGGACCTACAAGCTACGGCGATTCACCATATCAGTCCTTTTCTTCGGCTGCCGGCAATCCGTATTTCATCGATCTGGATCTGCTTGTGCAGGATGGATTGCTTGATAAGAAGGATCTTAAAGGTATCAGAGTAGAGGATCCCTATTGTGTTGATTATGGTTTCCTCTATGAGACCAGATTTAAACTGCTCATCAAGGCATATAGGAACGGTATAGAAAAATACCGTGATGATTTCTATAAATACGCCTATGAAAACGGCTCATGGCTGCATAACTATGCGCTGTTCATGGCTGTAAAGGGTTACTTCGACATGAAGTCATGGCTTGAATGGCCTGATCAGGATATCCGTTTCAGAAGACCTGAAGCGATGGAAAGATATTCCGAAATGCTTCATGAGGAGATCGAATTCTATAAGTTTCTACAGTATCTTTTCCATAAGCAATACAATGCCTTAAGGCAATATGCCAATAATAAAGGCATCAAGATCATCGGTGATCTTCCTATCTATATCGCGATGGATTCCTGCGAGATATGGGCTGAACCTGATCAGTTCCAGTTAAAGGAAGCGGATCTCATGCCTAGCGATGTTTCAGGTGTACCGCCTGATTACTTCTCCAAGACCGGTCAGCTATGGGGCAATCCTTTATACAACTGGGACAGAATGAAGGAAAACGGCTATCGCTGGTGGATCGAGAGGATCGATCGTGTTTCCAAATATTTTGATGTCATAAGGATCGATCATTTCCGCGGCTTTGAAGAGTACTGGTCAATTCCTTATGGAGAAAAGACCGCCGTCAGGGGCAAATGGGTAAAAGGGCCATCCAGTGATTTTGTCAATGTCATCAAGAACTGGTTCAGCAATGTCGATTTCATTGCGGAAGATCTGGGCATTATCGATGAAAAAGTTACAGCTCTGCTTGTCGAATCGGGATTCCCTGGCATGAGAGTTCTTGAGTTCGGCATGGCTGATGACGGCACGAGCTATCATTGTCCGCATAATCATGTAAGAAACTGCGTCTGCTATATTTCGACTCACGACAACACGCCGATCATGGGCTGGATCAAAAATGCCAAGAAAAAAGATCTTGAATATGCCAAACTATATTACGGTCTTAACGAAGAAGAGGGCTACAATATCGGCTTTATCCGCGGCGGCATGTCTTCGGTAAGCGATCTTTTCATCTGCCAGATCCAGGACTGGCTGGGCTTGGAAGAAGATGCGACGATCAACAATCCGGGCACCATGGGCAACTGGAAATGGCGCGTCGATAGGAAGATGCTTAATGACAAACTGGCAAGAAAGATCGCCAAGATGACTTATTCGTTTGACCGCGGCCGTCCGGAGAACAAAAAGAATAAGAGCAAAAAGGAAAACAGCGAAGAATCAGCCGAATAAATCACGGTTTTTATTGAAATATTGCGGCAAATAAGTTAGTATAAATAAGCATTGTTACTGAGTTTGGAATACTCCGAATCCTTACCCGGTTACAATCTAAAAGAAAAAAAGGAGAAAAAAGATGTTAACAAAAGAAGAAAAGGCTAAGATCGTCAAGGATTATGCCAGATTCGAAGGTGACACAGGTTCAGTTGAAGTTCAGGTCGCATTGCTGACTGCAACGATCAACAAGCTCACTGTCCACATGCAGTCAAACAAGAAGGATTTCCATTCCAACAGAGGTCTGCTGATGATGGTCGGTAAGAG
>CADCPE010000170.1 GCA_902803275.1 uncultured Erysipelotrichaceae bacterium | reverse complement strand
TCTGCTGCTGTGCGGGTCGCGTATTTTCTTATCGGATTCGTGATCATCGGTTTTCAGGTCCTGCCCCTTCGTCCGGCAATGGAGGTCTTGCTCGATGCCAGCGGCGTTCTGGCCATATGCATAACTTTTGCCGCAAGAGAATCCTTCAGCAATTATATTGCGGGATTTCTGCTCACGATCCATAAGCCTTTTCTGATCGGCGACAGGATCTCCATTCAGGATCCGCACATTTCAGGTACAGTAAAGGATATCACCTTCAGGCATACGATGATCGAAACAGAAAGCGGAGGTATAGTTACTGTTCCTAATGCCATAATGAACGCTGTTGCGATCGAAGACCAGTCAAAATAAAAAAGACCAGGCAGAAGAAAAAAGCTGATAAGAAGTAATATTTGCCATCAGGCTCGGATGCTTGACTGAAAATAGATATTCCGTTTTTGTCCGGATGATTATTACCCAGACAATAAACGATCGTCATATGATTTCATCTAGCGAAAGGAAGTATAAATAATGGATGCACTAGAAGCTGTAATGACCAGACGTTCCACGAGAAGATTCAAAGACAGACCCGTAGAAGATGATCTGCTTAAAGAAATAATCGAAGCCGGAAGATATGCACCGAGTGGCGGCAATTCGCAGACCAATCATTTTATGGTGATAACCGATAAAGAGATACTCAGCAAACTGGCAGTCATGGTACAGGATGCCTTCAGCAAGATGGAAGTATATGAAGGCATGTACAAATCAATGGCGAATTCGATAACTCTGTCAAAAAAAGGCAATTATGTTTTTCATTACAACGCGCCTTGTCTGATCGTCATGGCCAACAGGAAGGATTACGGAAACAATCTTGCCGATGTCGCATGTGCTCTGGAGAACATGATGATCTATGCCAACGCAAAGGATCTGGGTTCATGCTGGATCAATCAGCTAAGATGGCTAAATGAGGATGAGCCGCTTCTGAAACTCTTTTACGGTTTCGGCATGAAAGAAGATGAAAGGATCTACGGAGCGCTGGCTTTAGGCTATCCCGACAGTGATGACGGACTTCCGGAAAGAAGAACGATCGCAAGAAAGGGAAATGAAGTAACCTATATCTGATGAACTGTCACGATGACGATGATAATGAAGAATCGTCAATTTGATAATGCCGCATGATCGGTATCGGTCGTATAATTATTGAAGCCGGTATTTGATATAGCTGACTTTACTTAATAAAGCACGCCGATAGTATAATATTCTTAGAAAATTATCGGCATCGAAAGAAAGGAAAACACAATAATGGCAAAAAAGAAATTGGATGATGCAGCTTTAAAGGATATCAATGGTGGTATTAATATTTTTACTGAATTAGCTGCCAAGACAGACAGACTCTCACAGCAGACGGAAATACTGGCACAGAAGACCGATATGCTGGCTGCCAAGATCGATCTGCTGGCACAGACTCAGAAAGTTGACATGCTTGCTGAAAAAATGGACTTTTTCAAGCAGAAGGAAGATCTGCTTAAGAAAGCCGATCAGCTTTCACAGAAGGCTGATATGCTTGCACAGAAAAACGTACTTCTCAGCAAAAAGATAAAATAGCAGCATTCCTCGCAAAAAGAATATGTCAATCATTATAAAGCCGCACGAATTGATCGTGCGGCTTTTTCAATGCAAACAAAGATGGCGATATTACTTGAAGCTTATTGAGTTCAGCAGTTTTTCAAAACATGCATAGGAATCTGCGCTGCGGTCAACAAACCATCCGCTGTCATCGCCGTTGTTTCTGATCAGATAGACATCATTGCCCTGCTGAGTATAGTACGCATATGACGGATCACCGCTGCTGTTGACTAAAGCCTTGTATGCAACGCCGTTATATTCCACATCTTCATATGTGCTGTCTGTGCTCAGCATATCTTCAAGTGTCTTGTTTTTGTATACTCTGATCGCAAAAGTGAAGTCAGTTGTCTTTTCGTCACCGTATGTCCAGTTGACGAATTTTCTGACCAGATTTCCTTCACGATCTTCAACGACCCTGGTAGAAGTCTTGTACAGGGTATGATCTTTATCGAGTTCATAATTGATCTCTTCAAAAGCCGGTTCATCAAAATCTGTTGTTGTATTGCCGGTAAAAGATACGTTGCTGACAATCTCTTTAAGAACTGTACCGTCATCAACCTCAGTCATTCTTCTGTCGATCGCATACAGGTCATCACCATTCTGAATGAAGGCGATCATATCATTTCCGGAATCAATACGATAAACCGTAAAACCATTGACCTCATACTGTTCAAGATTGTCGACATTGGTCATATCAGCCAGCTTTTCTCCTGGCATTACCGCATAACCGACAGATTCATCTTCATTGAAATTGAAAACGATATCCTTTTCGATCAGACTGCCATCAGTCTTTCTTTCGCAGTATCTTTCAACTTCGCTGTACTCGCCTGGCGCACTGAAGTGTAAAGCGAGCACATCGTCATCGGCTAAACTCTTCTTGCCATTTCCCCCGTTTCCTGAGCCGCCTGAACATGCCGCAAGCATCATC
>CADCPE010000169.1 GCA_902803275.1 uncultured Erysipelotrichaceae bacterium | reverse complement strand
AGTTTATCAATTGTACCAGCGCCTGATACATCGTTGATAACGTTAGCACCCTGCTTGTAACCATAGTTGAATAATGGCCATCTGATTCCGAATAAAACCAGCAGAGGAAGAGTTGAAGCTAAAATAGCACCAATTGCATTTCCTTCTGAAGCCAGACCAGCAGCGATGATGTTGAATGGAGGAGTAACTAATACTGCCTGAATTGTATCACCGATACCTGCTAAAGGACCCATCAAGGCAACCTTTAAGCTGTCATGAACTTCTGGCTGTCCGCCTTCTTCAAGAGCAACACCAGCACCGAAGATCAATGCAGATGCGCCTGGGTGAGTGTTATAGAACTGCATGTGTCTTTCAAGCTGACGGCACTGTTCTTCTGTACCATCATATAATTCCTTGATTACAGGAACCATAGCATATGCATAACCAGCGGCCTGCATCTTTTCATAGTTCCAGCACCACTGTAATGCCCAGTTGTGTCTAGCACAAGCTTTCTTTAAAGCGGCCTGAGATAACTTTTTAGACATTATTTAGCACCTCCCTGTACAAAGAAACTTGCAGCAGCTAAACCTACCAATGCAAGAGCTACTGTACCCATTCCGGCGTAAGCGTAAAGAACGAAGCCGATAACGAAGAATGGCCAGTACTTCTTGAGATCCATGTAAGAAAGCAGAAGAGCGAAACCGACAGCTGGTAAGATCTTACCAACAACTGATAAGCCCTGAGCTACCCACTGGATGCTTGTAGCAAAGTTAGTTAAAGCGACTACGTTGTCGATCAAGACCATGCCCAGTAATACTGGGATCATTCTTGATAATGCCCAAGGCAGAACACCCATCAATGTGTACATTTCGAACTTCTTGATATTGTTCTCAGCCAGAGCACCTTCAGCTAAATGCTGGAATACAGTTGTAGAAGCACGACCTAAGATATCCATTTCTGACATCAATAGAGCGATACCCTGAGCTACAACGATACCTGCATCTACATTACCTGTCTTTGCACCAACGACTGTTCCGAAAATAGAACCTGTGATGAAATCAGGAATTGTTGCACCACCATAAGTATAGAATCCCAGGCTGTTGATCAACATGACTGAGCCTACCTGTAAGCCCATGTTTACGTCACCGACGCATAAACCAGCCAAAAGACCTGTAATTATAGGAGTACGAACACCAAGACCGGATAAGTTTAAGACCATGGAAACACCAGCCCACAGACCTAAAATTATACCTAACATTAAATTGCTCATATAATTATGAATTCCTCCTTATAACAATATTTTAGTTCTATAGGAAAGCGATTTCAATAGTTTTCACACAATTCTCACACAATTCACATAATACATTTTTAATGATAGAATTCATATAAAGAGGATATAAATTATGCAGTTAAAACTATATAAAAGATCTACCCTATTTCTGACGCTTGTAGTCCTTGTGGACATTGCCTCGATCGTCGCTCTGATCGTTTTCAAAGATAAATGGATCAGCAACAAAATACCGACGATCATTGCTTTTGTACTGCTGGTTTTTGTTCTTTCAACAGTCTATTCCTACTACGATCTCAATGCCGACAAGATCATGATCAGAAAGGCTGTATCCAACGGTGATGTCGCCCTGGCCAAGATAAACAACGGAACTTTTGTCAGATTCGGCAGAGATGCCAAGCTCAAAAATCACGTGTACTGGAAGCTCGATGCCGAAATATTCGACAACGACATGAAGAAGTTTGATGCGACGATCATTGAGAAGTTCTCAACTCATCAGACGCAGATCCCTAAAGGCTATGTCTATGTCACTTATGTCGAAGGCAAAGAGAACGACTGCCTGATCATTCCAAATGTCATCATTGCTTCGATTCCTGAATATAAAGTATTGGTCGATGATTATGAGAAGGCGATCAAGCCAAAATACCTGAACGCCTATATCAATGACGGCCTGATACTTGAGACCTTTGAGGAAACGATGAAGGCTCAGAAACAGGCTGAAACGGAATAGATCAAAAACCAATCAGCAAACCAGGCACAAAAAGAGCTGTTAAACAGCTCTTTTGTTATGTATGCTTTCTTACTTTATGTGGTAGACGATATTCACTGCAAATCCTGTCGGTGAGACCATGACTGCCGTCTTGGCAGAACCAGTATAGATCACTTCATCATCACCCTTCATGTTTTTGAAGCCGTGTTTTCTGAAAAGCTCGTATGCCTCCTCAAAATCATCGACGTTCATCTGGATGAGCGTCATATCACGCGGAAACTTTTCAACCTGGGCGATCGAGATGCTGTGTCCGGCTTCATCCTTCATACGGAAGCCAGATTCATGATCCTTTGTAACGTCTTTCTTTTCATGCGTTTTTTCAAAACCCAGTTCCTCAAACAGTTTTCTTATATTCATTGAATCGCTGGACATGATCAGCGGACTGAAACTTGTGATTTTCATTTGTTTTCCTCCTGCAACAATTATAGCGAAGTGCAGTCATCGGCACAATGGCGCTTTTATAAGAAAACAGGATCCTCAACTATCACTGCATGCCCATGATCAATGACTGCAATTCTTCGATACTCAAACCTGTATCTAAGGCCTGCGGTGAAACATCGAAGCAGGAAATGCCATAGTAGTCTGTTCCGTTGTCGAATGTTGCCATCTCGATCTTTTCACTGCTGCCAAAGCAGTTTACCTGCACTCCCTTGATGTATTCGACCCAGGTCTTTGAAAAAGCGCTGACATCAAACACTTTTGCGATCGCTTCCTGATTACTTGCTTTGGCTATATTGATCGTCTGCGTCTTGTTCTCGCACATGATCATGATCAATCCTTCAGCCGCAAAATATGTTTTATTCTCTATTTCCATCGGATACAGATCATCGGCCGGTTCAGCGAAATTAATGCCAGAAACATCCAGCGCCTCTTGCAAAGATTCACAGCGCCTGTAAAAGACAGGATCGACCTTTACCAGAACGACTTCAATGTCCTGTTTTTCATCATGCCAGATCAGTTTCTTATCCTGGATCTCAAAACAGCCTGTGGCGTCATTGTATTTTTCGGTATCGGTATATTCTTTTTCGTTTGTATAGGTACGCTCTGTAATGACACCTTCAGCGTATCTAATCATGTTGCTTGAAGCATCATAATCAGTAGGCAGATCGAACAAAGTGATCTGATTATAGCTTGACGACCAGCTTCCGGATATCCTTGAACGGTCAACTTCGATCATTGCCCTCCCGGCAGTTTCATCAGTATAGATACCGCATATCTCTTCCGGAGTAGGTATTGAGGCTGCAGGAATTTCTTCCTCTTTCTTCGGATCGCTGCTGCATCCGCTGAACAGAATCATAGTCAGTATCGTAATTATCAAAAGTCTATATCTTTTCATTTTTCTATCTTCCTTGCTTTTTAAAACAGCCCTTAGGCTGTTTTGTTGAATTCCTTGTTTGCGACAACGTCGGTGAGCTCTTTCTGAAGTTCAGCTTCGATACGACGCAGTTCAAGCTGTGCAGCAGCGCGTTTCTCTCTGCCTTCGATCTGAATACGCTTGACTTCTTCACGAGTCTCAATGAGCTTCTTGTTGGTCTCGGTCAGCGTCTCAATATCAACGATGCCTCTTTCAGCTTCCTTGGCTGTT
>CADCPE010000168.1 GCA_902803275.1 uncultured Erysipelotrichaceae bacterium | reverse complement strand
TCCTTTAAGGATGAAATAATGAAAGCATATAATAAGAGGGTCGAGCAGATGAACAACCCTAAACTGGTCTATACCCTGCACGAACACTGACGATGAAAAACAAGATCAAGAAAAACAGCTTTGCGGAAAGCACCTTTATTTCCTATTTTGCGATCGTAACTTCCAAGGTTCTGGGAGTTCTTTACAATATCCCGTTCTACTCTTTGATCGGCAATGCCGGAGACTTCATCTACAGCATCGCCTATCAGATCTATGCGCTGTTTCTGGATATCTCCACTTCCGGTATTCCGACTGCCATAAGTATCGTCATCGGGCACTATAATTCTCTAAAGAAATACAAGACCAAGGAAATAGCCTATTCACTTGGTCTGAAAGCTATCCTTACCATCTCGATCATCTCCTTCCTGTTCATGGAGATAGGCGCTGAGGCGATCGCCAGATTCTATCTTTCTTCAATGAAGGAAGGTGCGACTGTCGCTGATGTCGCCGGAGGTATCAGAGTAATTGCCTTCTGTATCCTGATCGTCCCTGTATTGTCAATAAGAAGAGGCTATCTGCAGGGCCACAAGTTCTTTGAAGTATCATCATTCTCTCAGATAATTGAACAGTTCATCAGGATTATCGTAGCTCTGATCGGCTCATATATCATCATCAGGCTTGTAAGGATGAATGTAAAATACGGTGTTTATATTGCCCTGCTTGGAGCGACCATCGGAGCTCTGGCGGCTTTCATCTATATCGACATAAACATCAGGAATAACTCCAAGGCCTTCCCTAAGGGCGAAAATGATGAAAAGACTGACAGCACCAGACAGATCGCCTTAAAGATCTTCAGCTACTGCGCCACTATCACTCTGGTCTCCATCGTATCAAGTGTCTACAATATCATCGATACAAAGCTGATGCTGGAAGGACTTAGAAAAGTCGGCTATTCCGATATCGACAATCAGCACATCTCATCACTGATATCATCATGGGTACCTAAAATGACGGAAGTGATGGGTGCTCTGGCAATGGCCATGACTTCCAGCATTGCTCCGCATATCGCTGACAGTTATGCCAGAAAAGACCTCAAGGATGTCAAAGACAAGATCAACAAAGGTATCTCGATCCTGATGATGATCACGATCCCGCTTATGATCGGCATGTTTGTATTCTCGGATCCTTATTTCCGGGTCTTCTACGGATACGACAAATACGGACCTTCACTGTTCAGAGTCAATGTCATCTTCAACCTGATCGTCTGTTACACGATGGTGCTGTCTATGACGCTTCAAAGCCTGAATCAGGGCAGAAAAGTCGTATATGTCACGATCTTCTCGATCATCATCAATACAGCAGGAGATCTGCCGTTTATCTATCTGCTTGATTATCTTGGCCTTCCTGCCCATATCGGTGCAGGCATCTCCAGTATCGTAGCTGAGCTGATAAAACTTGCACTGCTGCTCAAATACATCCATTCAACGATCGATATAGATTACAGACAGTCATTAAACGTTCTGCTCAAGGAACTGCTGCCGCTGCTGGCTATGAGTGCTGTCATCATCATCCTGAGACTGCTTTGGCCTCCGGTTGAAAACAGGATCCTGCTGACCGGACAGCTTGGCCTATGTGCTCTGGCCGGAGTGATGGTCTTCCTGATACTTGGCTTGCATAACGGCGTGATCTATGACGTCTTCGGAAAAGAAACGGTAGAAAAAATACTAAAGAAAATCCATCTGGCCTAACAGATGGATTTATTCTCTAATCGGCAGCTATGGTCTTTCTGATATTGTCCATGATCTTTTTCCTGACTTTTTCAAAGTTTTCTATATCTTCCTTGCTCAGACCATCATAGCACAATGATTTATAATCTTCATCAATCTTTTCGAACTGCTGATCCATAGCTGAATGAACATATTCATAATAGACTTTCTTGTCATCAAAGAGATTGACTTCGCTTATTCTTACAAATGACAGGGTAGCAAGCTTGGCCAGATTGAAAGTGCAGGTCGCCTGATTCATATCACAGGCTTCCGCAATGTTTTCGCTGGCCAGTTTGTCTTTATG
>CADCPE010000167.1 GCA_902803275.1 uncultured Erysipelotrichaceae bacterium | reverse complement strand
ATGTTCTTGATGATAAAGGCTACGATCCAGGCAACTGCGCACTGGAAGATCACGAGCTGGATGCTGCCCTTTACGCCGTCTTCTCATCTCACCGCTGCAACCGCCGCCACACATGGCGTATACAGCAGACAGAAGCTCAGGAACGAGAAGCACTCCGCCGTAGTCATGGAAGCCCTCAGGATATCCGTTGAACCAAACAGGACAGTCAATGTTGAAACGACACTTTCCTTGGCCAGGAATCCTGACAGCAAGGCTGTAGACATCCTCCAGTCACCGAAGCCCAGCGGCTTGAAAATCGGAGCGATCAGGCTGGCCATCAGCGCCAGCATGCTTTGAGTCGGTTCGACCATGTTCAGTCTGAAATCAAAATGTTCAAGGATCCAGATGATGACTGTGCCCATGAAAATGATGGTAAACGCTCTTTGTAAGAAGTCCTTGGCCTTGTCCCACATCAGCTGCAGGACATTCTTGGCGGCAGGCATCCTGTAGTTAGGCAGTTCCATGACAAACGGAACCGCCTCGCCTTTAAAGACCGTCCTCTTGCTTATGAGGGCGACTATAATGGCAGAAATTATGCCCAGGAAATATAAAGCGCCGATGATGAGCCAGGATATTTCCTTAAAGAAGGTCTGGACAAAGAAATAATAGATCGGCATCTTTGCGGAACAGCTCATGAACGGTATCAGCATGATCGTCATCTTGCGATCTCTTTTTGAAGGCAGGGTCCTGGTGGACATGATGGCCGGTACTGAACAGCCGAAGCCTACCAGTAAAGGCACGATGCTCCTGCCTGACAGGCCGATCTTTCTTAATAGCTTGTCCATCATGAAAGCGATCCTGGTCATATAGCCGCTGTCTTCCAGCAGTGACAAAAAGAAGAACAGGATCACGATGATCGGCACAAAGCTCAGCACACTGCCTACTCCGCTGAAGATACCGTCACAGACAAGCGACTTGAGCGCATCATTGACGTTCATGCTGGTAAGCAGGATCTCACAGCGCTGTGCCAGTGATCCGATCAGCTCTTCAAGGATGTTCTGGAAGAAGGCTCCTATGACATTGAAAGTCAGATAGAAGATCGACATCATCACCAGCACAAAGATCGGAATGGCCGTATACTTGCCGGTGAGGATCTGATCGATCTTTTCACTTCTCAATCTTTCCTTTGAAACTTCCGGTTTGATGACTGTCTTGCTGCACAGATCATTGATGAAGATATAGCGCATATCAGCTATGGCGGCTGAACGGTCAAGCTTTCTTTCTTCTTCCATCTGCTCAATGACAGCTTCGATGGCCGTCATTTCCTTTTCATGGATATTGAGATCTTCGATGATCAGATGGTCATTCTCCACGATCTTGCTGGCAGCGAATCTGATCGGAATGCCGCTTGCTTGGCTGTGGTCTTCGATCATATGCATGATCGTATGAAGACATCTGTGCAAAGCTCCGCCATGGTCATTTTTGTCGCAGAAGTCCTTGCGGCCCGGTCTTTCCTGATAGCGGGCAATATGGATGGCGTGTTCGATAAGCTCCTGCACACCTTCGTTCTTGGCGGCCGAGATCGGGATGACCGGTATCTGCAGCATCTCTTCCATCTTGTTTATCAGGATGGAACCACCGTTGCCCTGAACTTCATCCATCATGTTCAATGCCAGCACCATCGGAACATCCAGTTCCAGCAGCTGCATCGTAAGATAGAGATTTCTTTCGATATTGGTCGCATCAACGATATTGATGATCGCTGACGGTTTTTCGTTCAGTATGTATTTTCTTGAAACAAGCTCTTCATCCGAATATGGAGACAGGGAATAGATGCCCGGCAGGTCTATGACTTCGCAATCCTCATGGCCGATGATCGTTCCTCTTTTATGTTCGACTGTAACGCCCGGGAAATTTCCGACATGCTGGTTGGAACCGGTAAGCTGATTGAACAAAGTCGTCTTGCCGCTGTTTTGATTGCCGGCCAGGGCAAAAGTGATCTTTCCTTCAAGCGGCTCATTCTTCACTTCCTGCAGTTCGTGGTAGATGCCGTCTTCGCCAAAACCCGGATGTCTGGCATTCCTGTTTGTCTTTTCTTTGTTTTCCTTTTCTTTTTTCTCTTCGGCTTTTTCGATCTCAATGAGTTTTGCCTCATCGACTCTTAAGGTCAGTTCATAGCCATGGATCCTGAATTCGATCGGATCTCCCAGCGGGGCATACTTCACCAGAGTGATCTCACATTCGGGAATTAGACCCATGTCCAAAAAATGCTGACGCAGCGGTCCGTTTCCTTCGACTTTTACGATCTTTCCGGTTTCGCCTATCTTCAATTCATTAAGCAACATAAAAATACCTGTTTTATCTTCTCTTACTGATATTATAGTCTTCGGTTAGTTTAAACCAACAGCTTTTCTACTGCATTTTTCAAAGTTTCATCATCTCCGACATTGCCCGGGAAAATTATATAAGGGATATTCGGGAATTTTGATTCACCATCAGCTTTCCAGACCGGTACACCGGGTTCGATCTGACCCAGGACCAGAGCCTTTCTGATGCCCAGGCCTTTGACTCCGACATCGGCTGATGTTATGCCGCCCTTTGCGAGCACGAATTCCGGTTTGACTTCCAGATCTCTTACCAGATGATAGACTCCTTCAGAGATCCTGACGCTTCTTTTCAGGGCCTCTTCCGGATCGTCATCTTCTTTTGTGATCACTATACGATCGGTATAGACAGCTATGGTCTTGCCCTGCT
>CADCPE010000166.1 GCA_902803275.1 uncultured Erysipelotrichaceae bacterium | reverse complement strand
TAAAGCCAAAGGTCTTAACCAGTCGGAGATCTATCGCAAGCATATCTTCCGCAACGCGATCATCCCGGTTGCTCAGGGTATTCCATCTTCTTTGGCGGGTTGTATTACCGGTGCGATCATTACGGAATCAGTTTATGCTGTCGGTGGCATGGGCAAGATGCTACCGGATGCTATCAACTCATACAACAATGCCATGATCATAGCCCTGGCATTCCTGTATACGACAATTTCGATTATCGGCGTCTTCCTTGGCGATGTCATCATCACCTGGATCGACCCACGTATTTCGTTAGCTAATAAAGAGGAGGGCAGATAAGATGAGCGAAAAGAATGATCTTTTTACTTTTGCTGAATTTGACGAAACTAAATCAGAGCATATTGCCGCTCCGCGTTATTCATATTGGAAGTCAGTCTGGCGTACATTTGTCAGCAATAAGTTCATTGTGCTTGTATGCGTCGTTATGCTGGTAGTTGTCATCTTCGCGATGGTCCAGCCAATGTTCTCGCATTATGATCCGCTTTATGCGCCAAATATCAATGATCCTGCATCCAAATTCTTAAGTCCTTCCAAGGAACATCTGTTTGGTACGGACAACATCGGCAGAGACCTGTTTGATGCAGTATGGGCAGGTGCTAAAAACTCATTGATTATCGGTTTTGGCTGCACTATCATCAACATGGTCCTGGGCATTATCGTCGGTGCGATCTGGGGCTTCTCTAAGAAAGTCGACGTCTGGATGATTGAAGTCTATAACGTCATCTCCAACGTTCCGTTCCTGCTTTTGGCGATGATCCTGTCCTATGTTCTGGGTTCCGGTTTCAAATCACTGATCTTTATCATGTGCGTTACCAACTGGATCTATGTTGCTTACTTTATCAGAACGCAGGTCATGATCATTCGTGACAGAGAATACAATCTGGCTTCTAAATGTCTTGGCACTCCAACCTGGACGATCATAACCAAAAACATCCTGCCATATTTGATCTCAGTCATCATGACTTATATTTCTAGAGAAATTCCTGTGAATATCTCTTACGAAGTATTCCTGTCATATCTCGGACTCGGTTTAGGTCAGCAGAATGCATCTTTAGGAAGAATGATCTCTGCTTATACATCATATATGACCGGTTATCCGCACCTTTTCTGGATCCCGGTAAGCTTGCTGGCGATCATTTCCATCTCGCTATATCTGGTCGGTCAGGCTCTGGCAGATGCCTCTGACCCAAGGACCCACAGGTAGGAGGTAAATATGTCTGAAAGAAAAATAATCTTATCCGCTAAGGACATTGAAGTTCAGTTCCGTGTCAGAGACAGTTACCTCAATGCGATCAGAGGTGTTTCTCTGGATCTGTATGACGGCGAAAC
The DNA here is from genome assembly GCA_902803275.1 of uncultured Erysipelotrichaceae bacterium. GTDB lineage: Bacteria > Bacillota_I > Bacilli_A > Erysipelotrichales > Erysipelotrichaceae > Colivicinus. The sequence goes on along the minus strand of CADCPE010000166.1, from coordinate 3,456 downwards.
ATTTGCGATCGTTGGCGAATCGGGCTCTGGCAAATCAGTCTTCACAAAGACATTTACCGGCATGCTGGAATCAAACGGTAAAGTAACTAACGGTTCAGTAATGTATGATGGCAAGGATCTGACAAAACTTGTATCTGATAAGGACTGGGAAGGCATCAGAGGTGCCAAAATCGCTACGATTTTCCAGGACCCTATGACTTCTTTGAATCCGATCAGAACCATCGGCTCACAGATTACAGAAGTAATAATCAAACACCAGAAGGTTTCTGCTGATGAAGCCAAGAAACAGGCTATTGAAATAATGGACAGAGTCGGCATCGTCAATGCGGCTAACCGTTTTGACGAATATCCGTTCCAGTATTCCGGCGGTATGAGACAGCGTATCGTTATTGCGATCGCATTATCATGCCACCCTGAGATCCTGATCTGTGATGAGCCGACAACCGCTCTGGATGTTACGATCCAGGCTCAGATCATCGACCTGATCAAGGACCTGCAGAAAGAGCTTAAGTTCACGACAGTCTACATCACTCACGACCTTGGCGTTGTTGCCAATGTCGCTGACAGAGTCGGTGTCATGTACGGCGGCCAGATCGTAGAGATCGGCACTGTAGAAGAGATCTTCTATGAGCCGGCTCATCCATATACCTGGGCACTGCTTTCTTCACTTCCACAGCTTGGCGTGAAAGGCCAGGAGCTCAGCTACATCACAGGTACTCCACCTTCACTGTATAACGTGATCAAAGGCGATGCCTTTGCACCGCGTAACAAATATGCCCTGAAGATCGACTTTGAGGAAGAACCTCCTTTCTTCAAAATCACGGATACGCACTATGCCAAGACATGGCTTCTGGATCCGCGCGCTCCGAAAGTTGAGAAACCTGAGGCAATCCGCAATCTTCACGAGAAAATTTCCAAGATGACCAGCAAGGGAGGTGCATACTATGTCGAACAATAAGGAAGTGCTTCTGTCAGTCAGAGGCGTTGATGTTTCTTTCGATGTCGGTGGCAAAAAGCCTTTCCGTGCAGTCAAGAATGCCAACTTTGATATCTATAAAGGTGAAACATTTGCACTTGTTGGCGAATCAGGTTCCGGCAAGACTACTATCGGTAGAGCGATCTTGAGAATCAATGAGCTTTCTAAAGGCGAGATTCTTTTCAAAGGGAAAAGAATATCCGGAAAGATCACCAAAGAGGAAGACAGGGATGTCATTAGATCCATTCAGATGATCTTCCAGGATCCGGCAGCTTCCTTGAACGAAAGAGCCAACATCGAATACTGCATATCTGAAGGCTTATACAACTTCCATCTTTACAAGGATGAAGAAGACAGGATCGCTAAAGTTGACAAGGCTCTGGAAGATGTCGGTCTTCTTCCGGAACATAAATCCCGTTATCCGCATGAATTCTCAGGCGGACAAAGGCAAAGAGTCGGTATAGCCCGTGCTATGATCATGGAACCAGAACTCATCGTTGCGGATGAACCTATCTCCGCACTGGATGTTTCCATTCGTGCACAGGTCCTTAACCTTATGAACAAGCTTAAGGAAGAAAAAGGCCTGACATATCTGTTTATCGCTCATGACCTATCAGTCGTCAGATTTATCTCTGACAGAATCGCAGTCATCCATTTAGGCAGAATCGTTGAAATAGCCGAGACTGAAGAGCTGTTCAAGCATCCTCTACATCCATATACGATCTCATTGCTATCAGCCGTTCCGATGCCTGATCCGCAGATTGAAAAGCCGAAAAGGCACGTCGTCTATGATGAATCGAAACGTGACCACTCAGGAGAAAAACCGATCCTGCAGGAGATCCGTCCAGGACATCTGGTATTTGCGAATGATCGTGAGATGAAGGAATATGAAGCTAAGCTTCAGGAAATGGAAAGACTGGAAGCTTCAAACAGCTAAGGCTGTGATGAATGATAAAATCAACATAATTATTCCGCAAAGGACAGGGTAGTTGAAACTGTCCTTTCTTTTTTCTTTCTGATCTTTCATGTAAACATCAAAATCCCGATCCTCCTTTTTAAAGGCACGATCGGCAATATAACCGGTAATATCAAAATCGCCCTTAAGAAAGAGCCAGGTCGCAATTCCGACAACAAGCATAAACAGCCCGATGATAAAGCAGGCATCGGAAAAAGCAAGCAGTCTGTTTTCACTTGTGACGAGTTTTAAGACGGGATATGCCAGAGCGATCAGCAGATTTGTGATCAGGCTTTTTATTTTCAGATTTTTAAGATTCATGAATTAATTATAGCAACAACATGATCGCATTTTCTGACAATGCAGGATTTTCAGACAGCTGCTGTATAATTGATTAAGAAAAACGGATACTTATAGATAAAGCCATTATGAAAAACAAACCATTGACCATAGCCGTTGATATGTATGGCTGTCCGAACCGCTGTCTGCACTGCTGGCTTTCCCATATGCCTAACAGGATAATGGAACCCGACGCGGATAAGTGGATTGTAGATCAGTTCAGACCGTATTTTGATCAGATCACATTCTTCAGCTGGCTTCGGGAGCCGGACTTCTGCCCTGATTACCGTGAGCGGTGGAAGCGTGATAATACGCTTTCGGTCAATGCAGTGCCACCGCGTTTTGAACTGGCCAGTTTCTGGCGGCTGGTACGCGATCAGGATTATGTCTGCTTCTTGAAGGAAGTCGGTGTGCAATGTGTACAGCTGACCTTTTTCGGTATGGAAGAAACCACAGATAGATATATCGGACGCAAAGGAGCCTTTCAGGAACTGTTGAATGCTACAGAAATCCTTCTTGCCAACAAGATCAGTCCCCGCTGGCAGGCGTTCATCAATGAAGAGAACAAGGATGAGCTTCCTGTTCTTCTGCATCTGGCAGAAGAGCTGAAGCTGTCAGAACGCTGTGAGGCTATAAACAAAACGTTCAGGTTCTTTGTGCATCCGGGAAGCTGAGACGGAGAAAACATGAAACTCTATCCTATCCGCATAAATAAGGGAAGCATACCTGCAAAGCTGCTTCCGTATTTTCTGAATTATGATGAATCATTCACGGAGAAAGAGCTGTGTGAGATGTGGAAGAATGATCCATCCCATGTTTCTGTACACAACAGGGACGAGATCGTTCTCTACGTAGCCAACAATTACGATCTGTTTTTCAATTTCACCCATATGTCTCCTGAATGGCGCATCGGGAATCTGAAGGAAGATCCGATAGAGGAACTTGTCAGAAGAGTTATTGAGGAAGATACTCCTGCACTGAATGTGGCCGGAAGCATCACACTTGGTGAACTGGTAAACCGATACGGTGACCCGTATTCAAAAAAGCTATTTGAAAAAGAGGATTACCGGATCTATCTTCTGAATACTCATCTTAAAAAGATTTTTGATAAGACAGCTTATTGAAAGAAGGCGGATCAGGAGCGAGTTGATGATGACAATGCTGATATTTTCAGAATATTTGCCGT